>JBAQHL010000644.1:0-2850 GCA_049288295.1 Desulfobaccales bacterium | reverse complement strand
GCTCGAAGGTGCTTTCCGGCGGATCGAACAACGGGTTTTTCCGGCCGAACTCCTGATGGAGGGCTTCCAGGGCCACGATAACATAAGCCATGGCCCTTAAGGTGTTTCTCCCCAACTGGGGGCGGCTGGCGTGGCACTGCTGTCCTAAAAGCGTCAGGCGCAGCCACAGGATGCTCTTTTCCGCCACTTCCACCAGGGTGCTGTCCGGGCTGCCCGCGTCCGGCACGATAATCAGGTCATGGGGGGAAAAAAGATGGGGCTGGCTAGAGAGGAGAAAATCCAGGCCCTTGCCGCTGCCGGTCTCTTCATCCGAAACCAGGGCCAGGCCCACCGTGCGGGAGGGGGTGAGGCCCAGGTCCAGGAGGGCCTTCACGGCCATGAGGGAGGTCACGATGCCGTGGTGGTCGTCCTCTGTGCCCCGGCCGATGAGGCGGTCGCCGTCCACCCGCAGGGTGTAAGGGTCGGAGTCCCACAGGTTCAGGTCCCCGGGGGGCACCACATCCAGGTGGGAGAGGACCCAGACTTTCTCGGGCCGCTGCCCCGGCAGCCAGGCCACCAGGTTGGGGCGTTCGCCGCCGGCCACCCGGGGGTCCGGCGCCGGGTAGTTGTCCACCTTGAGTCCCCAGCTCGTGAGCAGGTCCGTGAGAAAGGCCGCCTTTTCACCCTCGCCGGGGCCGCCCTGGTCGGGCCCCACGGCCACCCGGCAGACCAGTTCCCGCTGGAGGTTGACCATCTCCTCCCGGTATTGCCCCAGGCGCTCGGCCACCCGATAAAAAGCATCTTGAAAATTCATAGTCACCCGTTAGGTTGCAAATAGGAAAAGGACCCTGATCTTGTTGGATAAGAACGTATCATCCTGCCTGTCATTCTGAGCGCCGCGCAGAATCTCGCAGTTTCAAGGGGTTGAGATCCTTCACTTCGTTCAGGATGACCAATGCTTGTGCAACAGCTCTCATTGAAATGAATCAGCAGGCTTTTCGCTGACCCTCTCATCATATATAATGGCCGGCAGCAAGAGCAATCCCCCCAGGAAAATAATTTAGGAGGAATTCCATGAAAATCAAACGTATTGCCCACTTGGGCGTGGCCATCAAAGACCTGGATCCCCCCAAAAAGCTCTATGGCGACAATCTCAAGCTTGAATTTACGGGCGATGAGGTAGTGGCCACCCAGAAAGTACAGGTGAGTTTCTTCAAGGTGGGGGAAACCAGCATCGAATTGCTCCTGCCCACGGCCGAGGACAGCCCGGTGGCCAAGTTTCTGGAAAACAAGGGCGAGGGTTTTCACCACATGGCCTTGGAAGTGGAGGACATCGACGCCGCCGTGGAGGAACTCAAGGCCGCGGGCGTGCGCCTCATCGATGAGAAGCCCCGGGAAGGAGCCCACGGCACCCGGGTGGCCTTTATCCACCCCAAATCCACTTTCGGGCTCCTCTTGGAGCTGGTGCAGTATCCCTAGTGTCATGTTTCACGAATAACTTTAAAAAATATCTTTTGTTTTTGTGTAGCCGCAGGCTTTAGCCTGCGCCTAATTTCTTTAATTATTTTCGCAAGCTAAAGCTTGCGGCTACATTTTAAAAACTCAAGACGCGTGGGGAGGGGGCTTAAAGGCTTGCACTTAGCAAAATGCTTGCCGGACACTACTGCCTTGGCCCCCCCTTTAAAAAAGGGGATGGTACCGCCAGGGGAGGAGCAGATTGAAGGCCTCGCAATTATGAAAGATATTTTCGAAAACGACACAAGGAGGTGGGCCTGTCGTGGGCATTACTCCTGAGGCCCTGGCGGCCCTGGTCCAGGTCAACGTTCCCTTTCCGTTCCTGTTGAACGGCTATCTGGCCCGCTTCCTGGACCGGGGGCTTAACCCTGAAATCGGTCTGGACGGCTGGAGCCTGGGGAAATATGCCCCCGCTGACTTTCGCGGCATCGCCTGGACCTTTGCCAGAGCCGGGCGGCGCATCACCGTGCATGGGCCTTTCCAGGACCTTGCCCCCGGGGCCCTGGATGATTTTATCCTGGCCGCCAGCCGCAAACGGCTCCGCCAGGCCTGGCGGTGGCTGCCGGTCTTCCGGCCCGAAGCGGTGATCTGTCACCTGGGCTATGAAGACCGGCATTACCTTTGGGACAGGGAGAACTGGCTCAACCGCGTGGCGGCCACCTTCCGGGAGTTGGGCGCCCAAGCCCAGGCCTGTGACGTCCGGGTCATGCTGGAAAACGTCTATGAGCAGGACCCGGGGCTCATCAAGGAAGCTATAGAGCGCATCGGCCTCCCTAATGTCCAGGTCTGCCTGGACGTGGGACACCTGAACGCGTTCGGGGGCGCGGATTTTCCGGGCTGGCTCGACACCCTCTGGCCCATGATCGGCCACCTCCATCTCCACGACAACCAAGGCCGCCAGGACGACCACCAGGCCCTGGGCACAGGCACCGTGCCCGTGGACCTGGTCCTCACCTTCCTGGCCGCCCGCAACCGCCAACCCCTCATCACCCTGGAACCCCACCAGGAAGGCAGCCTGACCCCTTCTCTGGAACACCTCGCCAAAATCTGGCCGTGGGATTGATGGCCGTGGAGGGAGGGCAACTGATTTACATTACGGATAAATGCGTTAAGTTATCGTGCTAACCCCCTGAGTGTTGATAATTGCAAGTGATGTAGCATTGTCACTTTCAAATGAAAAAAGGCAGGGCCGTAGGGCGGGAAAGCGCAGCGCCTCCCGCCTTCAGCCGTTCGGCCCCAACGAAAGGCGGGCACGGAGGACCGCCCTGCCGAACTTTTCATGATTTTGTGAGAGCCGCAGGCTCATGAGCGGCTGTCCTAAAAAGTTTCCAGTTTCGAGTTTCCAGTAACCTAAGG
>JBAQHL010000643.1:0-9837 GCA_049288295.1 Desulfobaccales bacterium | reverse complement strand
GCCAAGAAAACGCTTTGCCTGATCATCTTTTTTCTCCTGAGAATTGGCATTGACCACAAATACCGTTTTCGGTTTTCGGTTTTCGGTTGAAATAAGATGGATTATCAATAAGTTAATCGCTGGGTTTGTTGCATGTAAAACCGAACTCGGTATAAGCACGGTAGGACGGGCTTCCAGCCTGTCCCCCCCACGGGCAGGATGCCCGTGCTACCGGCCGGAGCGGGAGCATCGCTGAAAAGGGACTTGAGGGGAGCAGCACAGGCAGCCAAACCCAAAAAAATCTTGGTGGCCTCGGGCTTCCAGCCCGGGTGCCCCCTCGCCAAATTATGCCAGCCAACCTCAAGGCAGCGGCCCGGCCAACAACAGGTCCAGAAAAGCCTCCATAAAATTATTGACTATTTTATCCTTTCGCAGGATCACCGCCAGAAAATCCGGCGCCGCGCCAGGGCTCATGGGGAGAAAGGCCAGGGACCTCTGTCCGGGGAGGGGAAGCCCTTTGACCACGGTGGCAAAGGAGACGCCCAGCCCCAATTCCACGTAAAGGGAACTCAACTCCACGTTGGAGGATTCCATCACCACCCGGTAATCCAGGTTTTGTTGCCGAAAGGAGGCTTCCAGGGTTTGACGGCCCGGCGACCGCTGGCCCCGGGGCGGCAGGATCAGGGGATAGCGGGCAATGTCCTCAATAGTTACGCGCTCCAATCGGGTCAAGGGATGGCCTTTGGGGGTCATGAGGACCATCTCCACTTCCTGCCAGCGCCGGGCCTTGAGGTCCCTGGGCGTGGCCGACTCCAGGGCAAAGCCGAAGTCGATGTCCCCTTGCCGCACCAGGTCGAAGACCTCCGGTTGGGAGCGGTCCAGGATGGCCAGGCGCACCTGGGGGAAAAGGCGGGGATACTCCCGCAACACCTCCCGCAACAGGTGATAAAGCGTGGTGAAGGGCGCGGCCAGGCGCAGTTCGCCTGTGGGCGTTCCTTGCAGTTCCTGCAACTCCTCCTGCAGCCCATCATAGGAACCGAGGACCGACTGGGTGAAGCGAAAAAACCGTTCCCCGGCTTCGGTGAGCTTAAGTTTGCGCTTGCCGATGCGCTCCAGGAGGCGGCAGCCCAATTCCTCTTCCAGGGCCTTGACCTGCTGGCTCAGGGCCGACTGGCTGCGAAAGGTGGCCTCCGCCGCCTTGGTGAAACTCCCCTGGCGGGCCACCTGGTGAAAGCCCACAATATGCTGCCATTCCATAAGATAAACTTATTTATATGCTTATTTTTATTAATTTTACTAATAATATACTCTGTTATTATAATCAAGAAAAAACCAGGAGGCGCGTCATGAAGGAAACCTTGCAGCCCGGCCTCTCATTCAGGTTCAGCCAGCCGGTGCCGGTTACCCGCACCGTGCCGCATCTTTTGCCGGAGTCCCCGGAATTTCAGGCCATGCCCGAGGTGCTGGCCTCGGGCTACATGGTGGGGCTCATCGAATGGGCCTGCATCCAGGCCATCAACCCTCATCTGGATTGGCCGCAGGAGCAAAGCGTGGGGGTGTGCTTTCAGCTGTCCCACGTGGCGGCCACGCCGCCGGGACTGACCGTCACCATCCTGGTGGAGCTCAAGACCGTGGAGGGCCGCAAACTGACCTTTGCCGTCCGGGCCGAGGATGAGGTGGATCTCATTTCCGAGGGATTCCATGAGCGCTTTGTCATTGACGCGGCCCGCTTCAACGCCAAGGTCGCGGCCAAGGCTGACCGGGTAAATCAAAACGGGAAAGGGGGCCCGGGGTGAAAAACCCCTGCCCCTCTTCTAAACCAGCCCCGCCGGCACCTTGACCGGGCATGGCAGTATCGCGTCGCTGAAATACATTCCAAAGAATTGATGCCGGGCAGATTCTGGCAGGGCGGGGCGTCCCCGCCTGTGGTGGTGGCGGGCTCGCAGGCCCCCCCCGGGGTTGCTCTGCCAAATCTTTCAGAGGAAAGCCTCTTACCCTGCTGTCCGGCGCTGCTCGTCCACCTTGGTCCGGAGGCGGCGCAATAGCTCATCAAAGGAAGATTCGCCCATCACCCGGGTAAACTGGGAGCGGTAGTTGTTCACCAGGCTCACCCCTTCAATAACCACGTCGTAAACCATCCAATCGGATTTATTGAGGAGGCGGTAATTAATGGGGATGCGGTCGTTGCGGCGCACCAGCACGGTGTTTACTTCCCCAGTTTCACCCTCCACCCGGTCCCCCTGGTAGGTGACTTTTTCCCCCGAATATTTGGCGAGTTTGTCCGCATAGGAGGTGGCCAAAAGTTCCGAGAAGATAGCCACAAAATCCCGGCGCTGGGTGGGGTTCAGCTGGTTCCAGTTGCTCAGGGTGCGCTTGGCCATTTCTTCATAATCAAAGCGCCGGTCCACCACCCGTTTCACCTGGCTGAGGATCTTGCCTTTCTGGGCGGGATTCTTGAGGGCGGGGTCGCTCAAAAGGCGGATGACTTCATCCACCGTGCCTTTGACGGCGTCGGTAGGGGCCGCGGCTGCGGCCAGGCCCGCCAGGGTCGTCAGGGTGAGGATGAGAGTTGCGGTCAAAATCTTAAGGTTCACGCCACGCATGGAATGCTCCTTTTTCGTCTGGTTTGGTTTTTTTTCGGCATCAAAAGGGAATAAGGTGAGTCACTGAGGCCGCCCGGAAGGCCGGGAGGCTGAAACCTTTTCGGCCCAAACGTCCCGCCTGAGTTTCCCTGCCGTGGTATCACCATCCCACGGTAGCACGGGCATCCTGCCCGTGCCTGGACGGGCTGGAAGCCCGTCCTACCGTTTTCAAGCAGGTTTTTAGAAGGAGGGCGGGAGACCGCACCTCCTAAACTTTTTTTCAAAGATTATTTCAAGCAATTTCATTGTATCCGTGATGAGCGTTTCGACCAAGGATAATCCGGGAAAAGGCGTTGTCCGACCATAAGCCGGTTGCCGTATCACTTGTCCCCAATAAGACTGGCGATTTATTCGGAATGTTAGCCGTTCTTCCACAGAAAACAGGAAACCGAAAACAAAAAAAACCTTTACACCTTCCCATGAATGTATTTGGCGATGAGCTCCTCCCACTCCACTGCGGATTCCGTATCCCGAATCCTCCCTCCCGGGGCAATGGTTTTTTCGGAACTGCCCATGGTCAGCTTGACAAACTTGTCCCCGATGATGCCCTTAGTGCGGACGGAGGCGATGGCGTCATCTTTCAGGACCAGGTCCGGGTGGAGCTTGAACAGGAGCCGGGCCCGGTTGTCCGGGGTGATGGTAATCTGTTCCACCCGGCCCACCTCCACGCCGGCCACTTCCACCGCGGCCCCCACCTTCAGGCCCGAAATGTTGTCGAAATCGGCGCTCACTCGCCAACCCTTGGAAAAAAACTCCGTTTCCCCCAGGTGGAAGGCCAGGTAAACCAGGCAGGCTATGCCCGCCAGCACAAATATGCCCACCGCAATCTCTTCGTTGGCTTTTCTCATGGCAGCGCTCACGTCTCCAGGAAGTCGATTTCCCCGCAGAGGAAACTCTGGACCACCGGGTCCGGGTTGTTTTGCACTTCCGCCGGGGTGCCGAAAGCCACGATGCGCCCCAGGTGCAGCATGGCCACGTAATCGGCGATTTGAAACACCTGCGGTATGTCATGGCTCACCACCAGGCCGGTATAACCGGTTTCCCGGTGGGTCTTGGCAATCAGGTGAAAAACCGTGTTCATCATGGGGGGGTCAAGCCCCGTCACCGGCTCGTCGAACAACAGAATCTCGGGCTCCTGAACCAAAGCCCGGGCCAGGGCCACCCGCTTTTTCATGCCGCCGCTCAGTTCATCCGGATACTTGCCTTCATTCTCCGGGGGGAGGTTGACCTGGGCCAGCCGCAACCGGGCCCGCTTGACAATTTCCCCCTCAGAAAGACGGGTCTTTTCCTTTAAGGGAAAGGCCACATTCTCCAACACCGTCATGGAGTCAAACAGGGCCCCCCCCTGAAAAAGCACGCCGAAGCGTTTCTTGATCTCCCGCAGCTCCCGGCCCCGGGCCTGGGTGAGATCGAAGTCGTCGATGTAGATCCGGCCCTGGTCGGGTTGCAAAAGACCGGCCACATGCTTTAGGAGCACGCTCTTGCCCGCGCCGCTTTTGCCGATGACCACGGTGATCTTGCCCGTGGGCGCTTCGAGATTGACGCCGTTCAGCACGGGCAAGCCGTTAAATGACCGGAACAATTTTACGATTTTGATCATGGCTCACATAAAAAAGGAGGTCAGCACGTAATCCCAGGCCAACACCAGGACTGCGGAAACCACCACCGTCCGGGTGGTGGCGTGGCTGACGCCCTCGGCCCCCCGTTCCGTGAAATAGCCCTGGAAACAGGCCACCGACATGATGGTGAGACCGAAAACCAGGGATTTGACCAACCCGCCGTTAATATCCAAAGAGACCACGCTCTGGACCATGCCCTCGAAGTAAGAACCGGAACTCACCCCCAAGAGCAGCACGCCCACGGCAAAGCCCCCCAAAATGCCCACCACGTTAAAAATGGCCGTAAGCAGGGGCATGGAAATAACTCCGGCCAGAATTTTGGGCATCACCACATACTGCAGCGGATTCACCCCCATGGTGTCCATGGCGTCCAGTTGCTCGGTGATGCGCATGATGCCGATTTCCGCGGTGATGGCGCTCCCCGCCCGGCCTGACACCATGAGGGCCGCCAGCACCGGCCCCAACTCCCGAATGAGGCTCAGGGCCACCGCCGACCCCAGGGCGCTTTCCGAGCCGTATTTCCTGAGAGTGTAATACCCCTGCAAGGCCAGGACCATGCCGGTGAAAGCCGCGGTCAGGAAAATAATGAGCAGGGACTTGCAGCCGATAAAATATATTTCGTCAAGGAGACGCCGGAAGCGGTAGGGAGGGAGAAAGGCCTGTCCCAGAACCTCAAACAAAAACAGGACAGCCCTTCCGGTCTCTCGGGTAAAATCCAGGGAAAAGCGGCCCAAACGGCGAAAAAGCGAGGTCATGGTTCCTGAGAGCAAATATTCCTGGGTTGATACAAAGGTTTTCGAAAAACCCTTGAGCTTAAAAATTCTATGCCGATAATCCTGAAAAAACAAGGTATAGCCAGGAAGGTTCTCCCCGGACCTGTCGACAAAATCGTTGACGGGCCGGACAAGTCTGCATTAACATTAACTGCGGGAGTTTTGGGTGATGGGCTGCCGGGGTCACCGGGCCCCACCATTGAGCAAAGGAGAAGACATGCCCATCAGAGTTGCAATTAACGGCTTCGGCCGCATCGGCCGCTGCCTGGCCAGAATCATCGCCACCGAAGTGAAAGACATCTCCCTGGTCGTCATCAACAGCCGGGCCGGTGCGGAGGTCCATGCCCATCTGCTGAAATATGATTCGGTCCACGGTCCCTTCCCCGGCACAGTGGAGGCTCGCAGCGACCGCCTCCTCATCAACGGCAACGAAGTGATTTTAACCCAAATTGACGACACCCCGGAAAAACTGCCCTGGAAAGAGCTGAGTGTTGATGTGGTCCTCGAATCCACCGGCGCCTTCCGGGACCGGGCCACCATCGCCGGGCATCTGACCGCCGGGGCCAAACGGGTGATCCTCTCCGCCCCCGGCAAAAAGATTGACGGCACCTTTGTTTATGGGGTCAACCACCAATCCTTTGACCCCTCCCGACACTTTATCATCAGCAACGCCTCCTGCACCACCAACTGTCTGGCGCCGGTGGTGAAGGTGCTCCATGACAACTTTGGAGTGCAACGGGGGCTCATGACCACGGTGCATTCCTATACCATGGACCAGCGCCTGCTGGACGGCTCCCACAGCGATTTCCGGCGGGCCCGGGCCGCGGCCCTTTCCATGATCCCCACCTCCACCGGAGCCGCCCGGGCGGTGACTGAGGTCATCCCGGAACTCAAAGGCCGCCTGGACGGCCTGGCCGTGCGGGTGCCCACCCCCAACGTCTCTCTGGTGGATTTTGTCTGCACCGTGGATAAGCCAACCTCAAAGGAGGAAGTCAATCAGTCCTTCCTGGCCGCGCAGGACGGGGCTCTTAAGGGCGTCCTCCAGGTATCCCTGGAGCCCCTGGTTTCCATTGATTTCAACGGGTCGCCCTATTCCTCCACCGTGGACGCCGAATTGACCAACGTCATGGATGGCAGCCTGGTCAAGGTCATGGCCTGGTACGACAACGAAATGGGATTTTCACACCGCATGCTGGATTTGGCGGTTTATACGGGGAGTCGGTAATGGCTAAGAAAAAAGAGATTAAAGTCAAATACATAGACGAAGTGGACATCAAAGATAAGACCCTGTTCATCCGGGTTGATTTCAACGTGCCCCTGGACCGAAACCGTCATATCACTGATGACACCCGCATCCGGGCGGTATTGCCCACCCTGAATTTTGCCCTGGAGGAAGGTGCCAAGGTCATTGTCGCCTCCCATCTGGGCCGGCCCAAAGGCAAGCCCTCCGAGGAATTCAACATGGTGCCGGTGGCCCGCCGCCTGGCCTACCGCCTCCACCGTAAGGTCAAGCTGGCGCCGGATGTTATCGGACCCGAAGTGGACCGCCTCAAGGCGGAAATGGAACCCGGCGACGTAATTTTATTGGAGAATTTGCGCTTCCATCCGGAAGAAGAGACCAACGACCCGGAATTCGCCAAAGAGCTCATGAAGGGCATAGACATCTACGTCAATGACGCCTTTGCCGTGGGCCACCGGGCCCACGCCTCGGTGGAAGCCGTGACCCACTTCGCCCCCATTTGCGTGGCCGGCTTTCTCATGCGGGATGAGGTGCTCTACTTTCACCGCAGCATGGAAGACCCGGCCCGGCCCCTGGCCGCCCTCATCGGCGGGGCCAAAGTTTCCAGCAAACTGGGCGCCCTGGTCAATCTTCTAAAAAACGTGGACAAAATGATTATCGGCGGCGCCATGGCCAACACCTTTCTCAAAGCCAAGGGCTACGACATAGGTAAATCCCTGGTGGACGACAATCTCCTCAAAACCGCGGAAAATCTCATGGTCGAGGCCCGGAAAAGAGGGGTGAAATTCTATCTGCCTGTGGACGTGGTGGTGGCAGACCGCCTGGACCGCCAAGCCCAGACTAAAATCACCCCGGTGCAGGAGGTACCGTCGGAGTGGATCATTGCCGACATCGGCCCGGCCACCGTGACCCTCTTCGGCGAGGCCCTGCAAAACGCCCAGACCATCATCTGGAACGGCCCCATGGGCGCCTTCGAACTGGACCCCTTCAGCCGGGGCACCATGGCCATGGTCCATAAGGTGGCGGATCTATACGCCCTCACCATCGTGGGCGGCGGCGACACCGACGTGGCCCTGCACAAGGCCGGGGAATTTCAAAAATTCTCCTACGTTTCCACGGGCGGTGGCGCCTTCATTGAACTCTTGGAAGGGAAAAAACTCCCGGGCGTTAAGGCCCTGGAAGATTGGGCCGCGAGGCACCCCAATGTCTGACCTCATCCCCCTCATCGCCGGCAACTGGAAGATGCACAAGACCCAGGCCGAGGCCCGGGATTTGGCCAGGGCCATCGTCCAGGGCGTGGGTCCCCAGACCCGGGCTGAAGTGGTTCTGGCTCCCCCCTATACCGCCCTGGCTGCGGTGGCTGCCGTTCTTGCCGGCTCCAAGGTCAAGCTGTCCGCCCAGGACACCTTCTGGGAGGAAAAAGGGGCCTATACCGGGGCCATCTCCCCCGGCATGCTGGCCGATGCCGGCTGCACCCATGTCATCGTAGGGCATTCCGAACGCCGCCAGCATTTCGGCGACACCGATGACACCGTGAAGCGCAAGGTGAAAGCCGTTTTGGCTGTGGGGCTAAAGCCCATCATCTGCGTCGGCGAAACCCTGACGGAACGGGAAGCCGGGAGGACCTTCGCGGTGGTGGAAACGCAAATCAGGGGGGGGCTCGCCGGCTTTCCGGCCTCAGAGGTGCTGCGCCTGGTCATCGCCTATGAGCCGGTGTGGGCCATCGGCACCGGCAAGACCGCCACCCCGGCCCAAGCCCAGGAGGTGCATCGTCTCATCCGCAGCCTCCTCCCCGAAGTCCTGGGAACGGACGCCATCCGCATCCTTTACGGCGGCAGCGTCACCCCGGACAATGCCGCCACCCTCATGGCCGAACCCGACATCAACGGCGCCCTGGTGGGTGGCGCCTCCCTCACCGCCGCCTCTTTTCTGGGCATCATCGCCGCCACCCTTTAAACAGGCTGCGGCCCGCTTGTACCAGTTTTCTGTCTGAAAAGTTCAGGGTTCCACGTTCTAAGTTTCACCGTAGGGCGGGAAAGCGAAGCGCACCCCGCCTTCAGGCGGCGCCCCCAAGAGGGCGGACGGGGCTCTCCCCGGTTTTTTCATGCCTTGTGGGTGGGCCACAGGCCCTTGAGGAGATGTTATCCCCAGTTCCGGTCATAGAGGTAATAAAATGTAGCCGCGAGGCTCAAGCCTGCGCTTGGGCACGGCTTGCCGAGCCCCTACCGGAAAATTACTTGTTTGATGGGAACTAGGTGTTGTGTACGAAAAGCTCAGCCGCCTTTTCCCCCATCCAAACCTGGGACCGTCCAGTCACAGGTTGAAAACCTGTGCCCCCAAGTCCTTTCATAGTCTTGAATGAGCCAGGGGCTCATGTTCGACTGGTTTGAGGTGTCGATTTGTGGGAAATTCCTGATACCCCCTCTCCACCCAATTGTGTCTGGCAAGGTTCGATTGATGTGAGGATGAATTCAGGAAAGAGCTATTAGATAACTCTTTTGCATTATTCATGGTTTATTTTCCAACCCTTGTGGCCGGAGTTGGAGTGAGGGGGAAGGTAGCGGCCGGTTTTTTCACATACGATCTTTGCCTTATGCCCTCAATATGAAAGGGGATTATGGTGGCACAAGCGTCCCCCCTGTGCTGGCGAGAGGCTTCAGCCTTTCGGCTTCAGTTCTGTTTGGCGGCAACTTGCCTTTCATCCTCTGCACGCAATAGCAAAAATGATGGCATCTAAAAAGTCAGAAAAGTTGAGGCCTCTTAGGACGGGTACTCTTATACATGCTGCTTATCTTATTGATATTTCCTCATTAACTCCCTCCCCCTGGATGGGGGGGCTGGGGTGAGGGGTGGCAATTTTCTTGGCAATATAAGTGGGTTACTCTAAAAAATCCCCCTCCCCCAACCCTCTCCCACCGTGGGGAGGAGGCTTAAAAGAACCGTAGGGCGGGAAAGCGAGAGCGCATCCCGCCTTCAGTAACGTGGAGTGGGCACGGGCCACCGCTAGATTTGGCGGGCAGTGCCCGCCCTACACTTTGCTCTTTCCTGATTTCATAATCACATCAATCGATAACAAGAACATTGCCGGACACTACTGTGCCCCCACCCCTTTCCCCGCCTCCCAGCCGTGTTTGCCGATGAGCTTAACGAAGCGGCATCCTCCCAGATACTCCTGTTTCAAGCCCTCAGGCAAGCGGCGCACCCTGGTTAAGGTTTGGGAGTATTGGTCCCCCACGGGAATGACCAGGCATCCTCCCATGGCCAACTGCTCCAACAAGGGGGCGGGGACCTGGGGGGAGCCGGCGGTGACCAGGATAGCGTCAAAAGGCGCTGCTTCGGCCCAGCCCAGGGTGCCGTCGGCCAGGCGCACCTGCACGTTCTGGTAGCCCAGGGCGGCCAACACCTGTTCGGCGCTCCGGGCCAGGGAGGGAATCCGCTCAATGGTAAAGACCTGGGAGGCCAGTTCCGCCAGGATGGCGGCCTGGTAGCCCGAGCCGGTGCCCAATTCCAGGACTTTCTCCGGACCTTTGAGATCCAGGGCTTCAGTCATCAGGGCCACGATGTAGGGTTGGGAGATGGTTTGG
>JBAQHL010000642.1:0-2085 GCA_049288295.1 Desulfobaccales bacterium | reverse complement strand
GAAAAATAAAAGTAATCGTCGGCCTGAAACCAGGAGACCCCGCCGCCGCCGGCCTCGGTGTCCTTGACGAGGTTGTAGTAGCACGAGCCCAGGATGTCCCGGTAATGGTTAAAGAGCGCAATGAGATTGTCCACCCGGGTGTAAAAGCGGCTGCGGCCCAAACGCAGGTCCTCGGTGTATCTTTCCATGTCCTGGATGGCCTCCCGGTATTTGCCCGAAGCTGAGGGAAACCAGTATTTATCAGGACTTACCATGAGGAAGTTCATGGCCTCGTTGACCTGGAGGTTGTGAGATTCGGTGACCGCGAAGCGGGTCATGTTTTCATTGAGCACGATGACAGTGCGGCGGGCCACTTCCAGCACCCCCATTTGGAGGTTGTTGACGTCGTCCGTCAGACCCATTTTGCCAAAGATGATGCTGTTCGGACGCCAGCCGAACAAAGTCTTGTTCACCTGGTCATCCATGATTTTGATCAGGGCATGGGTGAAGGTGGCGCCCTTGACTTTTTCTACGGGAGCGGCGGACTTATGAGGCGGCGGGGCGGGAACCAGACTGGGCGGCGCCCCTGAGGCCAGGGGGGCCTTGCCCGGCTTGGCAGTTTCCGGTACTAAAGCTTTAGCAGGTTCTGGAGCCTCAATTTTGGGCGATTCCGAAACCGCCGTCTCCGGAGGTTCTGGAGAAACGGGTTTGAGCGGCTCCGCAGGCAAGGCCGCCGCCGCCGGGGTCTCGGGAGGGCTCGGGGCTGTGGCGGTCCTGGCTTTGCGGTACCATCCCCAACCGAAAAGCAGGAAAAAAAACAATGCGATTGCCAAGACCACCAGGAGGAAGCGATATTTTTGCCAACCTTTCCGCTCTTCTGGAGATTCGACTTCCGGCGGTAGCGGTGCCGGCAGTTTTTCCGGGTTCATGGGGCACCTGGTTCCTATTTTTTGGGTGACTCGTGGATAATTTGGGCGCTGAATATGAAAATCCGGGTAGCCGGGTCTTCCCAGGCGTTCGGGGGCAGACCCGCCTTGACGCAGGTTTGCTTCAGAAAGGCAAGCCGGTCCCAGCCGCCCTGGGTGGCCACCTGGGGGAGCAAAAGCCCCCGACTCGGGCCTTGCTCCATATAGAGGCCGTGGCGTCCCACCTCAATTTCCTCAATATTTTTGATGCGGTGCATGGGGCTCAGGATGGAGATCTCCAACTCCAGGTCGGCCAGTTCATCCTGGCGCAGGGGCGGGAAGCGCGGGTCATTGAAGGCGGCCGCGGCGGCCATTTCCTGCACTGCAGCCAGCAGGGGCTTGGCAGCCTCCAGATAGCCGATGCAGCCCCTGAGGCGGCCCTGGCGGGTCAGGGTGACAAACACCCCGCTGGGCTGGGACAGAACCGGGGAGGCGGCCTGGGGCAAAACCGCCTTTTCCCCCTGGAGACGGGCCTGGATGCTGTTCCGGGCTGCCCGGAAGAGCAATTCTTGATCAGCAGGGCTCAATTCCATGGATTTTTCCCCTCCGAGGGCGGGCGAAGTCAGCCCGGCCACCAGGGACAGAAGCAGGATGAGGAAAGGACATTTTTTTAAAAACAGTGTCATTGGGGGCCCGGATTTAGAATGATAACCTGAGTTCATATAACCAGGAATCCTCAACCCTGTCAATGTCAAAGGGCAGGCCGGCAGGGCTGCCATGCCAAGGAGCGTCTTGCATCCTGAGCCAGCCCTTGATAAAGTGAAAAAGTCAAAAGAACCCAACAGCTTCCCTATGAAAACCTATCCCATATTTGCCCTCATTGACGATCGCCCTGTCCTGGTGGTGGGGGGCGGCGCGGTGGGGGAGCGCAAGGTCCAGGATTTACTCGTGGCCGGGGCCCGGGTGACCGTGGTGAGCCGGGAAATTACCCCGGCCCTGGCCGAACTGGCTGCAGCCGGCCGCCTGCGGTTTATTAAGGGCGACTTCGACCCCAAACACCTTGAGGGCATGACTCTCGTGGTGGGGGCCACGGACGACCAGGAGGTGAACCGGCGGGTGAGCGCTGCCGCGCAAGCCCGTGGCCTTTTTGTGAATATCGTGGACGCGCCGGACCTGTGCACCTTTATCGTACCGGCCCAGG
>JBAQHL010000641.1:0-5784 GCA_049288295.1 Desulfobaccales bacterium | reverse complement strand
GACGCCTCTCACCCCCGCAGGCGATCTGGACCCGGAAAGTCTGGCCCGCCTGGTGGACCGGGCCGCGGCGGCAGCCGACGGCCTTCTGGTGGGGGGGCCGGGGGCGGGAGAGGGCCTGGCCCTGCCGCCAGAGGTGCGTTTTGCCCTGCTGGATCAAACCTTGACTGCGGCGGCCGGACGCTTGCCGGTTTTCCTGGGCATCACCGGCTCCACCCCGGAAGAAACCCGGGATTTGGCCCTGGCCGTGCGTCAAGCCCTGGACCGCCAAAACTATCAGGGCCAGGTCTTTCTGGCGGACCTCCCCCTGTGGTATCACAGCAACCGGGGGCTTCCCCGGTTCTATCAGGGGTGGCTTAAGGAAGTCGGCCTCCCCCTGATTCTCCTCAATCTCCCGGAAATGATGCACCAGCGCGCCTTTTTGTTCAAGCACCGGAACCTCAGGACCCAGGTGGTGAAAAAACTGGCGGCCCTGCCGGAGATC
The DNA here is from genome assembly GCA_049288295.1 of Desulfobaccales bacterium. Taxonomy (GTDB): domain Bacteria; phylum Desulfobacterota; class Desulfobaccia; order Desulfobaccales; family 0-14-0-80-60-11; genus JBGSLA01. Next base: position 5,303 of record JBAQHL010000641.1, on the reverse strand, counting down.
GTGGGGTTGATCTATCAAGGGGAAATGCGGCGCTTCCTGAACTACCACCTGGCCGCGGTGGCCAGGCCCACCTTTGCTTTTTACGAAGCGGATGAAAACCGTTTTCTCACCCGCCCCGGGGCTCGGGGGGTGGTGTCGGCGGGAGCTCAGCTTTACCCGGAGGCCTGGCAGCGGGTGACCAGGGCTTGCCTGCACCCGGAGGGTATGGGGGAGGATATGGCGGCCCGCCATGAGCTCTGGGAGGAATCCACCCGGCTCTTGAACCTGGCCGGCCTTTACGCCGCGGCCCCGGCCCCGCTCTTAAAAACCGCCCTGGCGTCCCAAGGCATTATCAGCAGCGACGCCACAGCCCCGGGCACCTTACCAGCGCCCCCGCCCCAGAAGCAAAAATTATTGGACTTTCCCCCCTTGGTTTCATAACACTTGGCCACGGAGGAGGACGAATTGATGCAAAAGAACCTGGTTTGGCTTGCGGTTTGGTTCATGGTCTTGACCGGCGCCCTGGGTCCGGGGACGGGCCTCGCCCAGAAACAATTGCAGCAATTGCTGGAGCAGGGCGCCCTCCAGATGCAAAATCAGCAATTTGATGAGGCCATCGCCACCTTCCAGAAGGCCCTTAAGGAAGAGCCTCAGTCTGCGGTCACCTATAACCTTTTGGGCATGGCCTACCGATTTAAATTTAATCAGGTGCGCAATCAGGAGCTGAAGAAGCAGGAAATCGAGGCGTTCAAAAAAGCCGTGGAAGTCGACCCCACCTACTGGGTGGCCCTCATCAACCTGGGCGCCACCTATTATTATATGGGTGAGAAAGCCAAGGCTGCGCCCCTGTTCAAAAAAGCCCTGAGCCTCAATCCCAATCACCCGGAAAAGGCGGAGTTTGAGAAAATGATTAAGGAAGGGAAAGAAAAGCCGTGAAACGGAAAATAATTATTTGGTTAGGATTTTTTTTCATTTTAGGCTGTATTTCCTCACAAGCCCAGGAGCCGGCAGGCAAGGACCTGGTGCAGCGCCTGAGCTGCCTGGGATGCCATGCCCTGGCCGGGAAAGGCGGGAATCGGGGGCCAAGTTGGGACGGAGTGGGAAAACGGCTGCCCCCTGAGGCCATCAAAAAACAAATCGTCTCGCCCACGGGGCGTATGCCCAATTTCGCCCATCTGAAACCTGAAGAATTAAACGCAGTAGTGGAGTATCTGTCGGGATTGAAATAGACTTTGGGGAAGGGCCGGGGCTTAGGGGCGGGGTAACCCCGCCCCTACCCGCCTTACCCCCAGATCCCCGTCCCAGGGCATGGGAGCACAGGCGTCCCGCCGGCATCTTGCCTGTGTCACAGGCTGGAAGCCTGTGCTCCCATACTTTTGGCGGCAGCAAGGTAATCCTGCCCGTGCCCGGACGGACTGGAAGCCCGTACTACCGTGCTAAGGAATTGGCGAGAAGAACTTGGGGGGAGGCCAATGCGGGCGGGTCTAAAACCGCCCCTGTGTCCCTGGTGCGCGCACCATAAGAATATATTATGTTTACATTTCATCTGAAAAAATCTTCCGGCCCGGCCGGACCGCGGCTGGGAGAAATGCATACCGCACATGGGGTGGTGGAAACTCCGGTTTTCATGCCGGTGGCCACCTACGGCTCCGTCAAAACCCTGACTTCCGAGGAGGTGGGGGAGTTGGGGGCCTCCATTATCCTCAGCAACGTCTATCATCTTTATCTCAGGCCCGGGGTGGAGCTCATCCGCGGGTTGGGGGGGCTTCACCGCTTCATGAACTGGCCCGGGCCCATCCTCACCGACTCCGGGGGCTTCCAGGTGTTCAGCCTGGCCCCTTTCCGCACCTTAAGCGATGAGGGAGTGCTCTTCCGCTCCCACTTGAACGGCGATGAGCACTTTTTGACCCCAGAAAAAGTGGTGGAGCTTCAAGAAACCCTGGGGGTGGACATCATGATGTGCCTGGATGAATGCCCCCCTTTTCCGGCCCCGGAAAAGGAGGTGCGCCGGGCCATGGATCTCACTTACCGGTGGGCAAAAAGGTCTTTGGCGGCCTGGAGGCGCGGGGACCAGGCCCTCTTCGCCATTGTCCAGGGGGGCATGTTCCATGAGTGGCGCCGGGAGCAGGCCCAGGCCCTGGCTGAGCTTGATTTTCCCGGCTACGCCCTGGGGGGCCTCAGTGTGGGTGAGGACAAGGAGACCACCCTGGCCATGGTGGAGGTTACCACCGCAGCTCTCCCCGAGGACAAACCCCGCTATCTCATGGGGGTCGGCACCCCCGAGGACCTGGTGGAGGGGGTGGCCCGGGGACTGGACCTGTTCGATTGCGTGCTCCCCACCCGCAATGCCAGAAATGGCATGGCTTTTACCGACACCGGCCGGGTGGTCATCAAAAACGCCGCCCATGCCCGGGACCCGGAACCCTTATCCCCGGACTGCCGCTGCTACGCCTGCCGGCATTACTCCCGGGCCTATCTGCGCCATCTTTTTATGTCTCGGGAGATTCTCGCCTATCGCCTTTTGACCCTGCATAATTTATATTATTATTTTCACTTGATGGCCCGGATGCGGCAGGCCTTGGCCGATGGCCGGTTTGCTGAGTTTCGCCGGGATTTTTACGCTAAGCGTACCGAGGGAGGTAGATTGAGTGGTTAATTGGGCTTACGCATCCAACGGAATCGGTGGGCAGGACTGGACGAACATGTTTCCCCTGCTCATGATGCTTTCCATTTTTGTGATTTTCTACTTTCTGCTGATTCGGCCCCAGCAGCAAAAAGCCAAAGAACACCGCCAGTTCCTGGAGAACTTGAAGCGGGGCGACCGGGTCATCACCTCCGGCGGCATCGTTGGTGAAATCACTGCCATTGCTGACCAAGTCGTGACGGTGGAGATCGCCGACAAGGTGCGGGTGGAGGTGGGACGCCCCTATATCGCCGGTTTCGCCCCCAAGAAATAACTTTCAGGGCCTGTCAGGTTGTTGAAAAACCCGCCAAGAGGTTGTTATCCTGCGTTTTGCTCAGGAGGACCGGAAAAAGGGGTTTTTCAGCAACCTGCTGTCCTGGCTCCCCAATTCCCCCAGGAAGACCATTGTGCCCGACAACCAGACCCTGACGCCTTTCATCCGGGCCATAGATAGCCTTGAGGACATGGCCCGGGAATGGCAAGATCTCATTCCCCAGGCCGCTTCCCAGGCCGAGCACTGGCTCAAAGTGCTCAGCCAGGTGCGGGCCCATCAGGCCGAGGACTGCCTGCGCCTGGCGGTGGTGGGCACGGTGAAGTCCGGCAAGAGCACCTTCATCAATACCCTGGTGGGGCAGGACCTCCTGCGCCGGGGAGCAGGGATTCTCACTGCCATGATCACCCGGGTGCAGCCGGGTCCCCAGGCCAGGGCGGTGCTCCATTTTAAAGACTGGCCGGAAATCGCCGAAGAAATCCGCCGGGCTTTGGCTCTTTTTCCGGGAGGGGCCATCGATTCCCTGGCCGGTCCCTTTGACCTGCGCCAGGCCGAGGACCGGCGTCTCTTGGCCCAGGACCTGGCCGAAGGGGAGCAAGCCGACCTTTGGACCGGCAACACCCTGAACCAGGAGTGGCTGCTCCTCAAATCCTACCTGGAAGGCTATGATCTGGTTACCCCCTTTATGGAAACGGGGGTGCTGGTGTTGTCAGGAGACGACCTGGCCAAACACGGCGAACTGGTGACCCGGGAGGCCACCGCCGTCTATTTGAAGGATGTGCTCCTCACCCTGCCCGTCCCCTGGCTGCCGGGCGGCGTGGAGGTGGGCGACTGCCAGGGGAGCGACTCCCCCATACCCCAGCATCTGGCCCAGGTTCTGGCTTACCTGTTAAAGAGCGACCTGGTGTTTTACGTCATCAGCTCCAGGGTGGGCCTGCGCCAGGGCGATTTTCAATTTCTAACGGAAATCAAGCGCATGGGGCTTTTGCCCCACACCTGGTTTTTTCTGAACCTGGATCTGGCCGAGCTTCGGGGCCTCACAGAAATTGAGGCCTTGCTGGCGCGGCTGCGCCAGGAACTGGCCCCCTTAACCGCGGACGCCCCCATTTTTGCCTTTTCGGCGCTGGAATTTTTGCTTAAACGCCGCCGGGAGCGGGGCGAAACCCTGGAAGCCCGGGAGGCCGCCTTGATCCCCGTTTGGGAGGCGGACCCCGAAGCAGTGGCTTTCAGTGGGGCGGAGTTCGCACGGTTTTCCGCGGCCCTGGCGGCAGGCCTTAAGACTCTGCGGCAAAAACGTCTGGCCGGCGGCAGCCTGTCCCAGGTCCAGATGGTGGCCCGGGGTCTCAGGGAGCAGCTGGACCTGGCCCTGGGACTCACAGGCAAGGACCTGGCTGCGTTTCAGGACCTGGAGAAGCGCCTGGCCACCCGCCGTCAACCTCTGCTGAACGCTCGCCACACCATGGCCCAGGCCTTGGCAGGGGCCGGGGACCGCCTCAAGGCAGCCCTGAAAAAGCGCGTGGGGTCATTCCTGGACACCCGCTCCGGGCAAGGCGCAGCCTTATTTGATTTTATCCTGGAGTATGAGCCTGATTGGGAGGAGCTGGTTCCTGCGGGTGCGGCCGTAGCCCTGCGCCCCACGGTGTACCGTCTGTTCCAGGAATTCCAGCGGGCCCTGACCCGTTTTGTCTCCGGGGAAATGACCGGCCGGATTCTGGAATTTGTCCGGACCCAGGATGAATGGCTGCGCCAGGAGCTTTTGGCCACGGCGGGGCCTCTCTTTCTTTCCCTCCAGGAAGCCCTGACGCTTTATTACCAGGAAATCGCGGCCCAGGGCCTGCCGGCTTCGCCCCCCCGGTTGAAAGTGGAGCTCCCCGCCAATCCGGCGGGCTTGGAGCCGCCGTTGTTGACCGTGGCCCCCGAGGTAGACTGGCGTTGGAGCGGGGAGGCCTGGCTGCGCTCCGGCGCGGGCTGGCTGCGCCGTGTCTGGGAGGGTCTGAAAGCCCGGTTGGGGAGGAAAGCAGTCACTGGCCCCCGGGAGCAGGCCTTGCAGAATCTGGCTTGGACCTTGCGGGCCATAAAGGACCGGCTCCGGGAAGAGGCCAAAGTGGATTTGATTGATTTCGGCGAACGCCTCAAGTTTCGGTACTTCTTCCCCCTGGTGGACGGCCTCACCGTTAGTCTTTCGGCCCACCTGGACGACCTGTTAAAATCCCTGCTCGCCAACCTGGAGGGCGTGGTCTCGGCTACACAGGAGGCCGGGGCCAACCAGGAAAGCCGCCGCCAGCGCCTGACGGCCCTGGGCCAACGGGCGCAAGTTGTGGAAGCGGAGTTGGATGTGGGGGGAGGACCAGGGACCTGAGGTCCCTGCCC
>JBAQHL010000640.1:0-2700 GCA_049288295.1 Desulfobaccales bacterium | reverse complement strand
ATCTCTTGGCAAAAGGACTTCTTTGACCACATTTTAAGAAAAGATGAGAGCCTTCCAGTGGTAATTCGTTATGTTCTTGAAAACCCAGTCCGAAAGGGACTGGTGTCGGATTGGCGGGATTATCCTTTTAAAGGGGCTATCAGCTGTAATCTCGATGATGTTATGAATGGCCTCGTTTAATGAAGGGCAAGCCCCGGCGCAGGCTAAAGCCTGCGGCTACAGTAATATTTCAGACCGGAGCCCCCGAGCTTGCTGGAAGCATTAGGAGGTTATTGGGCTGCTGCTTGGCCGGCGATTCGCAGGGATGAAAGAAAGTTTCAACAGTTTGGGGACAGCAAAAAGGAATATTAGTTATATTCTTGCTACTTAAATGTAGCCGCAGGCTTTAGCCTGCGATTAAAACCAACTGATGCTCAGAATCCGCAACCTTTACGCCTATTACGGCTCGGTGACCGCGCTCTCCGGCGTGACCTGTCATATCAAAGAGGGCGAGATTGTCGCCCTGATTGGCGCCAATGGGGCCGGGAAAACCACCCTCCTCAATGCCATCTGCGGGCTGGTGCGCAAAAAGGGGGAGGTCGCTTTTCAAGGCCGGGAGGTGGGGAGATTGCCTGCAGAACGGCTGGTGGCCCTGGGCATTTCCCAGGTCCCGGAAGGGCGCCAGCTCTTCGCGCCCATGACCGTGGCCGAAAATCTGGAGTTGGGTGCGTATCTGCGCTACGGCCGCCACGCCAGGGCCGACATTGCCGACGACCTGGAAAGGGTCTTCCGCCTGTTCCCGGTGCTCAAGGCACGGCAAAGCCAGGAGGCCGGCACCATGAGCGGTGGCGAGCAGCAGATGCTGGCCATTGCCCGGGCCCTCATGGCCCGCCCCAGGTTGCTGCTGTTGGATGAGCCTTCCCTGGGCCTGGCGCCCCTGGTGGTGGAAAATATCCTGGCCACCATCAGCCAGCTTACCAGCGAAGGCATGACCATCCTGCTGGTGGAGCAAAATGCCAGGGCCGCTCTCAAAGTGGCCGCCCGGGCCTATGTGCTGGAAACCGGGCGCATAATTCTCTCCGGCAGCGCGCAGGATCTCCTGGCCGACCGCCAGGTTACCCGGGCCTATCTTGGCCGGGATTACAAGGAATTCACCGAAGGGAGGTAGGCATGCGCCAACCCGAGTTCGAGGCCATTTCCGCGGAGGAACTGGAACTCCTGCAATTGGAGAGACTCCAGAGCACCCTCACCCGGGCTTACCGCCAGGTGAAATTTTACCGCCGGCGCTTCGAGGAAGCGGGACTGACGCCGGAGTCCATCCAGTCTCTGGCCGATCTGGCCCGGTTCCCCTGCACCACCCGGGGGGACCTCTCGGAAAACTACCCCTACGGTCTTTTCGCCGTGCCCTTGAAGGACATCGTGCGCATCATCTCCTCCCCGGGGACCACCGACCGGCCCCTGGTGGTGGGCTACTCCCATCAGGATGTCAAACTCTGGCTGGAACTGCTATCCCGCCTGTACGTGGCGGCCGGGGTGACCCGGGAGGACATCGTCCAACTGGTGATCCCTCCGGGCCTGGCCAACTGGCGCCGGGATCTCATGGCCGGCGCCGAATACCTGGGTGCGTCGGTGATTCCTGCGGCCACCCTTAATTTCGCCAAAGAGATCATGGTCATGCGGGACTACAAGACCTCGGTCCTGGTCACCACCCCGCCTTTGGCGCGCCACCTTATCACCATCATGGAGCGCATGGGTCTGGCGCCCGCGGAGTTAAGCCTCCGAAAGGCCATCCTGGTGGCGGCCCCCCTGCCTTCCGCGGTTCGCCGCCAGATCGAAGCCAGCCTCCAGGTGAACATTGCCACGGCATACGGCATCACCGAGGTCATGGGGCCGGGATTGGCTTACAGTTGTCCCGCTGACCTGGGTTTCCATTTCTCCGCGGACCACTTCTACCCCGAAATCATCGACCCCGAGACCGGCGCAGTCCTGCCCCCCGGTGAAGAAGGAGAACTGGTCATCACCACCCTGTCCACCGTGGCCTTTCCCCTGGTGCGCTTCCGCAGCGGCGACCGGACGCACCTGGTCGCCACCCCTTGCCCCTGCGGTCGCACCCTGATGCGCCTGGGAGAAATTCGGGGCCGGGTGGACGACCTTTTTTCCGTGGGCGGCATCAAGGTGCATCCGGAACAGGCCGGGCGCCTGCTGCAGGATCTCTTGGGCGGCCACCCCCCGAAATTCCGCTGGCAGGTGGCCACCGAGGAGGGCTTGGAATTCCTGGACCTGGAACTCACGGTGGAAGAAGACTTCTTTTCCGACGAAATCAAGGCCATGGAGGGCCTGTGCCGCAAGGTCAGGCGCTACTTTCAGGACCATCTGGGCGTTCCCGCCCGCCTGACCCTGAAAGAGTTGGGAAAAGGCGGAATTTTTTCTTAAACTTAAAACCTGAGGTTCTTACAAACTCGTTTTTTGTCATCCCGAGCGCAGCGAAGGATCTATATTCTTCAGTCGCTGCGCTCCCTCAGAATGACAATTCTTTTTTGGAAGGAAAATTTTGCAGGAGGCTCTCAAAACTCGAAACATTTCAAGACGTCTCTATGACGCCGCCAGATCCTTTCCTCTTTTTCGGCCGAAGGGTAAAGTTTTCATTTACCTCTTTCCCAAAATGTCCTAATATGGAAAAATTGTTAACTTTCGGTAAGATCGGGAAGATAACTCGGGATT
>JBAQHL010000639.1:0-1661 GCA_049288295.1 Desulfobaccales bacterium | reverse complement strand
TTTCTGAGCTCCGCACCTCTCCCTTCCGGTCGGTGCGGACGTGGAGCTCAATGCCATCCCCCAGGACGAACCTTTCCCAGGGGATCCCAGAAAGCGAGGGGGACTCTGCGAGAAATGACGGGGTTGGTCTTGATGAAAATAATCCCAATGGTTGCGTCGTTTCCTGGAGTTGAAGGCGCCTCCACCTGGAGGTTGCCATCCGGCCAGGCTGGTTGGCGCTCAGATGGCTGGTAATCGATTGGCCCATATTCGCAACCGGTCCTTCCAGCCCCTCTGCCAGAATCATTTCCATCTCCTCGTTGCTTTTGTCGGCCAGGATTTCTCTAATGCGCCGGATGGGGAGAAAGCTTCCCTGGAGCAGCTTGACCGATAGAATTTGCAGGAGGTGGCGGCAGCCATAGAGGGCTGCGGTGCCTTCCTTCCCCAAAGGCCGGTCGATCAGGCCCTCGGTGATGTAATACCGCAGGGTGCGCTCATTCAAAGTCTCGGCAACCCGGTCACTGGGCTGCTCGGGAACCACCAAGCTTATGAGGTGGTTGGCGGTCTCCACCAGTTCATCGAGCTTGATGTCGGTCCGGCCTCGGTGCCTTCCGAGCTCAGCCTTGGCCTCTAAAATCATCATGTAATAAATATATATTAAAACAGTTTTAATGTCAACATAGTTAGCGCTAAAATATATATTCCCCTAAAATTACTGACTTTACCCAAGTCTAACGGCCTCTTGAGCTATTTAAGTGATAAGGGCGCGTAATAAAGAGACACATTTGAGGGGGTCAAACTTTCCTGATAAACTAGGACCAAAAGTTTCTCAACCGACCAGTTTGTCTCTGTTACTATACTCCCAATTGAGACCCCCAACGACCTGGGAGCCGGTCAGGAATGACGAATAATCGTGCAATCCTCAAGCACCTGATTGATGGCCACCAGGCAGATTCGCCTCGAGCATGGCTCGATTTTTACCGTTACCCCGGTGCATTTTGGATCGGACCCTGACTTCGGCCGCAACGAGGGGATGATGTTGGGGCTGGCGTGGGAGACGCCCTGGGGAACCCCACGGAATCCTGGTTACCTCGGGAACGGCGGGCCAGTGGTGAAATCCGTGACTATCTCCCAAATCGTGAGACCGGCGAAAGAAAGGGCCTGCCTTCTGACCTTTGACCCACCCCCGGTTCCTTCTGCGGCATATGTGGAGTCACGGCCCACTGCCCGGTGATGTCCCAGGCCCTGGCTCCCGTAGAGGTCCTGGCCCCGGCCACCCGGGAGCAGGCCGAGAAGGCCGCCTCCCTGCTCCTGACCCTCCGGCAGATGGAGAAGGAACTGGCCGCCCGACTCAAGGAATGGGTCAAGCAAATCGGCCCGGTTACGATGGGTGACTTGGTCTATGGGCCGAACTTATTGGTTTCATATGAGCTGGATGCGAAAGCCGTGGTGCAATTCCTTCTGGAGAAAGGAGTGGAGCGAGAAGCCGTATGGTCTTTGCCTACCCTCAGCAAGACCTCCGTAGAAAGGGGCCTTAAGAAGGTCAGGCCCGGACTTTTAGAGTCCATACTTTCCACTGCTGGCAAAAAAGTCGCTGAACGCATCGATTTCCGCAAGCACCATTAACAAAATTATCCATCTCTCTCACGAACCTAAGCCGGGGTCTCACAAGGCCCCGGTCT
>JBAQHL010000638.1:0-3704 GCA_049288295.1 Desulfobaccales bacterium | reverse complement strand
GCTACCATCTTTAAGGGGGTTGGGGGGAGGGAGTTTGAGGGAGGGGACCGGGGGCCACTGCCTCCTGACCCCCTTCCTCAAGCTGACAATTTCATTTAAAAGGAATCGCCGTTGCATCATATCTCAGACATCCTGGTTTTAGGTTCGGGGTTGGCGGGCTTGAGTTACGCCCTGAAGATGGCCGACTTCGCCACGGTCAACCTGGTCACCAAGCGGGACATCATGGAGACTTCCACCCGCATGGCCCAGGGAGGCATCGCCGCGGTATTGGGGCCGGACGACCGCTTTGAATATCACGTCCAGGACACCCTTACCACCGGGGAGGGTTTAAGCCATCCGGACATCGTGGAGATGGTGGTGCGCCAGGGACCGGAGCGCATCCACGAACTGGTGACCATGGGAGCCCACTTTGACACCAGCGCGCAAAACGGCTTTGATTTAGGAAGGGAAGGAGGCCACTCCCACCGCCGCATCATCCACGCCCACGACATGACCGGGGCTGAAATTGAGCGCATCCTGGTGGAAAAGGCCCAGGCCCATCCCAATATCCAAATTTTTGAGAACTGTATGGGAGTGGACCTGGTCACCCGGGAGAAACTGGTGCGCCGGGGGGGCGTGGTGGCCAATGTGGAGGAGTCCTGTATGGGGGCCTATGTCCTCAAGACCAGGACCGGGGAGGTGGACACCTTTCTGGCCGCCGTCACCTTGTTGGCCACGGGGGGAGCAGGGAAAGTCTACCTTTACACCAGCAATCCGGACGTGGCCACCGGGGACGGGGTGGCCATGGCTTACCGGGCCGGGGCCTTAATCGGCAACATGGAGTTTGTCCAGTTCCATCCCACCTGCCTTTACCATCCCGCGGCGAAGAATTTTCTTATTTCCGAGGCCATGCGGGGGGAAGGCGCCATCCTGGTTGACCGCCAGGGCCGGGCCTTCATGGAAAAGTATCATCCTCTCAAGGACCTGGCCCCCCGGGATATTGTGGCCCAGGCCATCGACAACGAGCTCAAGACCAGCGGCGCCGAATGCGTCTATCTGGACATCAGCCACAAGGACGCCGACTTCGTCAAAGGGCGTTTCCCCAATATCTACCAGAATTGTTTGGAATTCGGGTTCGACCTGACCAAAGTGCCTCTGCCGGTGGTGCCCGCGGCCCATTACATGTGCGGCGGCGTGGTCACGGACGCCTCGGGCCGCACCACCCACGACAATCTCTTCGCGGTGGGGGAAGTGAGCATGACCGGCCTCCACGGGGCCAACCGCCTGGCCAGCAACTCCCTCCTGGAGGCCCTGGTCTTTGGCCACGAAGCGGCCCAGGCCGCCCGGGAGTCCCTCCCGGAGCTCAGAGAACCCACCGCCTCCCTGGTCCCGGAATGGAACCCCGGGGGCGCCACCAACAGCGACGAAGCCGTGGTGGTCTCCCACAACTGGGATGAGATACGGCGCATGATGTGGAACTATGTGGGCATTGTGCGATCCGACCGGAGGCTCCACCGGGCCCAGCACCGCATTGACCTCATCCAGCAGGAGATCAACGATTACTACTGGAACTTCCTGATTACCAGCGATCTGCTGGAGCTGCGCAACATCGCCACCGTGGCCGAGCTCATCATCCGCATGGCCCTGTCCCGGAAAGAAAGCCGGGGGCTGCACTACACCCTGGACTATCCCCAGCGGGACGACGTCAATTTCAAGAAGGACAGCTTGTTGTCAGGGGGCCAGCATTGATGCCTGAGGAAAAAATCCTCCTGGTGGACGATGACCCCACGATCCTCAGCACCCTGACCCGATTCCTCACAAAGCAGGGCTATGCGGTGGCGGGGGCGTCCACCGGCCGGGAAGCCGTGGCCGCCCTCAAGGGTGAGGAATTGTCTCTGGCCATCCTGGACCTGATGCTGCCCGACGCAACTGGCCTGGAACTTCTGGCCCATGTGCGGGAGCATTCCCCGGACACCGAGGTCATTCTCTTCACCGGCCTGGGGGCCCTGGACAGCGCCATTCAGGCCCTCCGCCTGGGGGCCTATGACTATCTGGTGAAATCGGATTTGCGCCTGCCGGAGTTCCAGAATGTGGTGGAAAGGGCTTTGGAACGGCGCCGTTTGGCCCTGGCCAACCGGGAGCTTTTGGAGGATCTCAAGCAGGCCCAGGAGGAGCTGGCCCGGACCCGGGCCCGGGAGCTCACCCAGATCCGGCGCATCGGCGAGACCCTGGCCCGGCCCCTCACTGCCCAGGAATTGGCGGCCGGCCTGTTGAATCTCATCTGGGAAAGTCTGCCCCTGGAATTTCTGGGAATCAGGTTTCAGGGTTCCGGGGAAGAGGAGTCGGCCGCCGCCTCCCGCCATGCCCCCAGTTTGTCCCATGAGGTGGAGACGCAGTGCAATCGCTGGCTGGAACAGGAACTGACCAGGGAAGCGGGGGGAGCGACGGATGACTCCTCCTTGTCCCTCCCCTGCCCGGTGATATTGCAGGAAAAACTCCAGGCCAGGAAGGTTCGGGGGCTGGCGGCCGCTGGGCGGCAGGAGCCCTTCTCCCCGGAGGAGATTGAACTGTTCCGGATTTTCGCGCTGCAGGGGGAAGCCGCCTTACTGAACGTGCTCCTCTTTGAGGAAGTGAAAAGCCTGGCCCTGCGGGACGGCCTTACCGGACTGTACAATTCCCGCCACTTTCGGGAGGTGCTGGCCCACCAGGTGGAGGTCAGCCGGCGCTACGGCTGGCCCCTGTCTCTCCTGTTCCTGGACATCGACAACTTCAAAAGCATCAATGACACCTGGGGGCACCCGGAGGGAGACCTGGTCCTCAAAACCCTGGCTGATTATCTCCAGACCCACATGCGCCAGGCTGACGTGGTTTGCCGCTACGGCGGCGAGGAATTCGTGGCCCTTTTGCCCCAGACCACCTGGGATCAGGCCCAACGCCTGGCGGAACGCCTGCGCCAGGGGATCGCCGCCACCCCCATTGCTTTGGGCCATGGCGACATTTCTTTAACCGTATCCATCGGCATGTCCTGCCTCACCCCCCAGTTAAGCGGCGAAGACCTGGTTAAAGCTGCGGACGCCGCCCTGTACCAGGCCAAGCAGTCCGGCAAAAACCGCGTCTGCTGCCAGGAACCCGCGGCCCAGGCCACATAATTTAAGGGTGCTGCACAGGTTTTTTGGTCGAACGGCCCAGGGGGCGCAGCCCCCTCTTCCCCCTATCCCAAACTTCCTCCCCCAATCCCTTATGTCTAGCGGGAGCACAGATTTCCACCTGTGCCTGAACAGGCAGGATGCCTGTTCTCCCGAGTATCGGCTCGGGACGGGCTTCCAGCCCCACCAGGCACGGGCAGGATGCCCATGCTACCGACATCACGACCCCCTTCCTCCAGGGTCCTGAAAAAATCATCCCCATTTACCTGCCGATGCACCCGTCCCATATCATAGACCACCACGGTTTGGGCCAGGGTGTTCACATCCTCAGGGTCATGGGTGATGAGAACCACAGGAATCCGAAAGCGGGCTTGCACCTCCAGCAGAACCCGGCGCATGGCCGCCCGGAGGAAGCCGTCCAGCGCGGCGAAAGGTTCGTCCAGCAGGAGCACCTGGGGCTGAAGAATCAACGCCGGACCAGGGGGAAGCGGGCGGCACCCGGATCCAGGTCTGACGCCGGTACTTCCGGTCCGCCAGTCTTCCAGTCTTTGTCCAGGCAAACTGCTAACATAAATGTAA
>JBAQHL010000637.1:0-1881 GCA_049288295.1 Desulfobaccales bacterium | reverse complement strand
GCTGTGAGCAGGGCGCTTCCCCGGCCCCGCACCTTGTCATAGAGAACCCGGCCCCATTTGCCCAGAAGACTCTCAAGCTCTCCGAGGGTGAAACGCCTGGCCTCCGCCACCTTTCTTATACCGTGGCTGGCCAGTAACTGCTCGGTCTTAGGCCCCACCCCCGGAATTTTGCGGATGGGGAAGGGCGCCAGAAAGTCCTCCGCCTCTTCGGGCCTGACCACGGTCAGGCCGTCGGGCTTCTGATAATCCGATGCGATTTTGGCTATGAGCTTGTTGGGACCAATTCCCACTGAGGCCGTAAGACCCTCCTGTTCTTTGATTGCTTTTTTGATTTTGAGGCAGAGGTCTCGGGCTAGCCGGAAGGATTGACAAAAACCCAGGTCGAGGTAGGCCTCGTCAACCCCCACTTCCTGGACCGTGGGCACCTGCCCGCGGATGATGGCCATAATCCGCCGGGAAAATTGGGCATACCGGCGAAAATTGGGGGTGACAAAGATGGTCTCCGGCTCGCCCCGTCGGTGGGCTGCCTGGGCCAGGGTCCAGGCCCGGGTGATGGGCATGGCCGAATGGATGCCGTAGCGCCTGGCGGGGTAATTGGCCGTGGACACCACTCCTCGGCCTTGGCCATTTTTGGGGTCTGCCCCCACCACCAGGGGCAGCCCCCGCCACTCAGGGTGGTCCAACTCCTCCACCGCGGCGAAAAAGGCGTCCATGTCCAGATGGCCGATGATGTTCACAAAGACCATTGTCGCGGATTTTCGGAGACGCTCCAATGGCTGGGGACAAAGGGGCAGACTGAGGAAGACGAAAGCTTAAAGATTTTCACGCCAAGGCGTTAAGGCATACCAGGATCGCACCAGAGAGCAGATAAATAAAAACCTATCAACCGAAAACAGCAAACAGCCCTAAACCATCATGGCCAGGATCTTTTCGGTCATCTCTTTGAGAAGGTCCTGATTGCCCCGGGTCTCTACGTTCAGGCGCAGCACCGGCTCCGTGTTGGATTTGCGCAGATTGACGCGCCAATGGGCAAACTCCAGACTGACGCCGTCCGTGTAATCCACCGACAGGGACTCAGGGGCGAAAACTTCCTCCAACCGAGCCAGCACCCGGTCCGGGTCCGTCACCTGCCGGTTGATTTCCCCGCTCACCGGATAGAGGCGCTGGCGCCCCGCAATCAAGGCCGACAGGGGCTCCCCCCGGTGGCACATCATCTCCAGAACCAGCAGCCAGGGGATCATGCCGCTGTCGCAGTAAAAAAAGTCCCGGAAATAATGGTGGCCGCTCATCTCCCCGCCGTAAAGGGCGTCCTCCCGGCGCATGCGCTCTTTGATGAAGGCGTGGCCGGTTTTGCTCATCACGGGCACACCCCCCGCTTCCTTCACCACCTCGATGGTATTCCAGGTAAGGCGGGGGTCGTGGATAATTTTGCCCCCGGGATGCCTGGCCAGAATGGCTTGGGCCAGAAGGCCGATGAGGTAATAGCTTTCCACGAAATTGCCCGTTTCGTCAAAAAAGAAGCAGCGGTCAAAATCCCCATCCCAGGCCAGGCCCACGTCGGCGCCATGTTCCCGCACCGCCCGGGAGGTCGTCTCCCGGTTTTCCGGCAGGAGGGGATTGGGGACGCCGTGGGGAAAAGTACCGTCCGGTTCATGGCAAATCTTTATGAAGGTAAAAGGCAGCTGGGCTTCCAGGGCGTCAATCACCGGCCCGGCGCCTCCGTTTCCGGGGTTGGTCACCACCTTGAGGGGACGTAAGGCTTCCCGGTCCAGGTAGCCTATCAGGTGCTTCACATAATCGCTCAGGGATTCCTGGGAGGTCCGCTTTCCCTTTTTTTCACCCGGAGGCGAGGTTGCGGCAGCAATGGCCAGGGCCTCAATG
>JBAQHL010000636.1:0-1894 GCA_049288295.1 Desulfobaccales bacterium | reverse complement strand
GCTTAGTGCAGTTATTCATAAATACGCTACCGTATTATGGAACGACTGAGCCGATGAATTATTCCCCCTCACCCTGACCCTCTCCCCCATTGGGGGAGGGGGGATGAAAAAGAGCCCTGGTATTACTCCCTCTCCCTCCGGTGGGGGGAGAGGGATGGGGTGAGGGGGGCTGTGGCCCCCAAAAACCCCTCCCTCAAACTGATTTTTGCTTCGATCTCGGCATGACATTCTGGGAAAAACATGGTATCCCTTTCATACATCTAAAGAATTAACCCGTTGCCTAGTGAGGAGGTCCAGGTATGACAAATCCCGCCATTGCCGACCCATCCGCCTGGAATCCCGCCATCCACATAGTTACCCACCACCTGGATAACGGCCTCACCCTCATGGTGGTGCCCGACCAGTCCGTGCCGGTGGTTTCCGTGCAGGTCCATTATCAGGTGGGCTCCAAAAACGAACTTCCCGGCATCACCGGTATCAGTCACCTCTTTGAGCATCTCATGTTCCGGGGCACCGAAGAACTGGGCCCCGAGGAGTTCGCCCGCCTCCTCCAGGCCAAGGGCGGCGAAATCAATGCCTTCACCACCAAGGACCACACCTCCTACTTTGAGAACCTGCCCGCCGAACACCTGGAAATGGCCCTGCGCCTGGAGGCCGACCGCCTCATCAACCTCAAACTGGACGAAGAAAACTTCCTGACCGAGCGGGATGTGGTCATCAGCGAGAGAAAGCTCCGGAGCGTCGACAGCCCCTTCGGCCTGGTGGAAGAACAACTGTTCGCCGCGGCCTACACCCAGCATCCCTACACCTGGCCGGTCATCGGCTGGGACCAGGACCTGCACCGCATGACCCTGGCCGACTGCCTGGCCTACTACCGGACGTATTACCATCCGGGCAACATGGCCGTGGTCATTGCCGGGGACGTGGACCCTGAGGCCGCCCGGGAATTGGTGGACCGCTATTTCGGTAAAATCCCCAGCCCCGGCCGCCCCGCCTTTGCCAAAGTCGCCGAACCTCCCCAGCGGGGGGAGCGCCGGGTGGTTTTCAAAAAGGTTTCCCAGGTGGAAGCCTTCCTGGCCGGGTTTCACACCGTGGGCCTGGATCACCCGGACATTTATCCCCTCACCCTCTTGTCGGTGATTCTGTCGGTGGGCAAGGCCAGCCGCCTGTACCAGGAATTCGTCCGTTCCGGCCGGGTCGCCGACCTGGAGGCCTATGTGGCCCCGCCCCCTTGGTCGGGCCAGGACCCCGACCTCTTTCTGTTCAGGGCGGTGGCCCCCCCCGGCGCCGATATCGCCGGGATAGAGAAGGACCTGTGGGATTCCCTGGAGACCCTGAAAAAGGAGGGTGTCAGGGATGAAGAACTTCATCGGGCCAAAAAAATCCTCAAGGCCCAGACTGTCCAGGGGTTGGCCAAAAACTTTTTCCGGGGCCTGCTGGTAGGTCTTTTCCACTTAAAAACCGGGGACGCCCGGCGCGTCAACGATATTCTGGGATTTTACAACGAAGTCCGCCGGGAGGACATCATCCGGGTGGCCCGGCAGTACCTGCGGGAGGACAACCGCACCGTGGTCACGTTAAAACCCGTTTCGCCGGAAGAAAGCCAGACCTTGGGGGAGCTCGCCTGAGGCTGGTTAAGGAATGTTCAAAGTTAAGTTCAAGTTTAAAGAAATTGGAAGGTGCCTCGGGTGTCCCATCGCCGAAAGGGCGCCGGCCGTAGATATTACATATACTTAAACTGAAATACTCATTAAGCAAAACCTGTGTATCTGTCATCCTGAACGAAGTGAAGGATCTCAACTCCCTGTAAATACGAGATTCTTTGCTTCGCTCAGAATGAGAATTTAAAAAAATCGCTGGTTTGCAACGGCTTGTTTAAGAAACTAAAGAAGGG
>JBAQHL010000635.1:0-1952 GCA_049288295.1 Desulfobaccales bacterium | reverse complement strand
AACGACCCGGAACTGGTGGCGGCGGCCACCAGAAACGCCCAGATGCTGGCCGCGGGCCACAGCTTCAACATTCTCATTAAGAATGCCTTCCCCATTAACATGCTGAATGCCATCAAGCTGTGCCCCGAGGTCTGCCGCATTATTTGCGCCACGGCCAACCCGGTGGAAGTTATTCTGGCCGAAACCGAGCAGGGCCGGGGAATTTTGGGGGTGGTGGACGGCTTTGTCCCCAAAGGCGTGGAGGCCGAACACGGCAAGGCCTGGCGTTACGATTTCTTGAGGCAGATAGGGTATAAGAAGTGATAAAAATGTGGGGGAGGGCCAGGGACCTGAGTTCCCTGCCCTCCCCCACACCCCCTCCCAACCCGCGGAAGGGGACCGGCAAGGCGGGCCTACGGCACGAATTGCCGGCCAAAAAACTTAAGGGGTTGGGGGAGGGAGCTTGAGGAGGGGGCAGGAGTCCTCCGACCCCTGGCTCCCTCCCTCAACAACTCCAAGGAAGGCACCACCAAAAACATGCAAGCAGCGATCCTGGCGGCAGGTTTGGGGACGCGGCTCAGGCCGCTGACCTATACGACTCCCAAGGCTTTAGCGCCGGTGCTCAACCGGCCGTTGTTGGGGGTTCTGCTCAACCAACTCCAGGAGGCCGGCGCCCGCCTGGCGGCGGTAAACACCCATCATCTGGCGGAGCGGGTGCGGGGGTTTTTGGGAAATAACCGGCCCCCCGGTCTGGAGGTGGTAATCCGGCATGAACCCGAGATTCTCGGCACCGGGGGAGGCTTGCGTTCTTTGGGAGAGGCATTAGGGAATGAGACTTTCCTGGCCATAAATGCCGACATCCTCACCGACCTGGACCTGGCTGACATATTTCATAACCATGATCCGGAAGCCCTGACTACTCTGGTGCTCCATGATTGTCCGCCGTACAACACCGTCTGGCTCAACCAGCAGGGCAGGGTGGCGGCCATCGGGGAATCACCCGAAAACCACCCCGGCCCGGCCCTGGCTTACACCGGCATCCAGGTGGTGAGTCCGCGGCTGTTAAACTGGCTGCCGGATAAAGGCCCAGCTGACCTGGTGGATGCCTGGCGGCAAGCCATCGCCGGCGGGGAGCATCTGGCGGCTATGGTGGTTTCAGGACACTTCTGGCAGGACCTGGGCACCCCTGAGGCCTATCTCGCAGCCCACCACCGCTTGCTCTCAGGGACAAGCCCCAGGCTGGCCAGGTTTTTTCCGAATCTATCCGACCCGTTGCTGGGGGAAGGGACCGTCCTGGAAGCAGGGGCCGTATGCGCCGGCGGGGTTTGCCTGGGGCGGGAGGTTCGGGTGGGGCGCGGCACCAGGCTGCGAAATACCGTGGTTTGGGACCAGGCCTGGATAGGGCCGGGGCTGGCCCTGGAAAATTGCGTGGTGGGGCAAGGCGCCCGGATCTCAGCTTCTGCCAGGGATGCTATCCTGGTTTAATGGGGAAGATAGCCTAATTGCCCCAGTTGGGTTGGGCCACCACCACCGGCTGGGCCCCAGGATAACGCACCTCGATGACCTTGGCCCGGGGGCGGGCAGCCACCTTGTCCCCGTCGGCCGTCGGGGGCGCAACCCTTTCATGGGTGGGAAGGATCCGGTCGTTGAGCGAGGGGCGGGGGGCGGCTGCTTTGGGTTTCGGAAGGTTAGCGGCTTTGGCCTCGGCAAGAGGAGCGGCGCTGCGTCCGGCATAGGCGCCCAAGACATTCTTCACAAAATTTTGGGTTTCCCGGATGGCAGGCACCCCCTGGCACCTGGCCACCCGGCCCGGCCCGGCGTTATAAGCCGCCACCGCCATGGGTAGGTTGTGGCCGAAAGAATCCAGGCAGTGGCGGAGATAACCCACCCCCCCGGCAATGTTTTGCTCCGGGTCAAAGGGATTGGTCACCCCCATGAGGGCGGCAGTGCCCGGCATGAGCTGCATAAGGCCC
>JBAQHL010000634.1:0-2839 GCA_049288295.1 Desulfobaccales bacterium | reverse complement strand
GGTCAGCACCTGGACCTGAAGCTGACGGATAATTTTGAGAATTTTAAGCAAACGCTGACCGGAGAGGTCCTGGAAAGACAAGGTCTCAATGATCCGGGACAGGCTGCCGGTGATGCGGTCCACCGTCTCCAGAACCTCCTGGACCTCAGTGTCTTGCGCCGATGAACCACAGGGTGTGGCTGCCCCGTGGGCCGCGTCTTGCCGCTTTTCGGCCAGGAGCCTCAGGTCATGGTGCAGCATTTGCCAGCGTGAGGCCACTTCAGGGTTCCCCTGCGTCTCGGAGGGCTCTGCGGCAAATTCCTCCTCCATCCCCTGGGACTCCAGGGGCAGGGCCTCAACCGGAAAAAGTTTCTGGGCCGATGACGCCATCTTGGTAAGGAGTTCCCCCACCCGCTCATCTTCACAATGAGCCTTTAACAAGTTTAGCACCGGCTCCACGGGAAGCTGGTGGAAGCCATCTTCCTGGGGCGCGTCGGCGGCCAAAAGACTTATAGCCCGCTCCGCTTCGGTGGTTCGAAAGATGACGTCCTGTTTGCCCTGGACCGCTTTGAGGTGCTGCTTGACTTTTTCGTTGGTGCAAAACTCCAAAAGGAGTTGGAGAATATCAGAAAGGGAAAATAAGGGCACCGCGGCCGGGGAGATTTCTTGGGTGTCCCCTGAAAAAAGAAGTTCATCCAACTCCTGCGCCCGGGAGAGAACCTGGTCCCAAAGGCCCTGGTCCGGCGCCTCCCCCTCTGGAGACCCCGGGGGGAGAGCCTCGGTTTCACCAGGAGCTTCCATCATTTTCAGGAGCTTGCCTTGCACGGTTTGGCAGTCTTCCCGAATGTGCTCCACCAGGTTCATGATATTCAAGGTGGCCTGCTCCGTCATCTGCAGGACGTCAGTGACCTGGGTGCGGGCCAGATCCAGGTGTTCGCTGGGAGAACCCATGGCAGTCTGAATAATTTCCGCCAGGGATAAATCCTGAATAGATAAGTTGATATCCTTGGCCAACTTGCCCAGGCCCTCATAAATCTCTTTGGAGACCTCCCGGTAGTAATTTAACTCGGCATGAAGCTCCACATCCGGGGGGGAGGCTTCGCTGGCCCCTGGCCGGATATCAGCATCCTGGGCCACAGGCAACGGCGCGCCATTCTTGGCGTTGATGGTGGAGAGCTCTTTCCGCCGGGGGGGGTTCAGGTTAAAACTTATGGCGATACCATCCAGGTTGAGGCGAAACTCCCCCGGTTCCTGCCCCAGGCTCAGCTCGATGTGCTTGCCTGCTTCCATTGACTCACCTTCCTGCCACAGGCGCAGCCGCATTGAGCCCGCCGTGAGCGCCCAGAGTTCTTGGTTTCCGTCGTTATTCTGTTATCGACGGTTGGCAAGCTAACTTAAATGATCAGGGAAAGTTTTTTAAAAAAAATCTAGGAGCAGAAAAAACGAGCCGGGAGGCGGCCGGCCTCCCTGATGTGGGGAATTGGGGCAAGAACCTGGGGCGCCCCCTGAAAGAAGGCGCCCCGGCAGGTTGGCAAGTCTACATCTTCAGGTCGTCCCGGGTGTTGGACACCGCAGCGGCCGACTTTTTCAGCAGTTCTTCCTCTTGGGCGTTGAGCTTCATGGGCAAAATCTTTTCAATGCCCCCTGCTCCCAGAATGACCGGCACCCCGAAGAAAATATCCTTCAGGCCGTATTCACCCTGAAGGTAAGCGGACACCGGCACCAGGCGCTTCTGGTCCTTGAGGATGGCCTCCGCCATCTGCACCGCGGCCGCAGCCGGGGCATAGTAGGCCGAACCGGTTTTGAGCAGGGCCACGATCTCGCCGCCGCCTTTTTTGGTGCGCTCCACCAGGGCGCTGATCTTATCCTGGGGCATAAGGTCGGTCAAGGGCACCCCGGAAATATTGGTGGCGCTCACCACGGGCACCATTTCGTCCCCGTGGCCGCCCAGCACCATGGCCTGGATCTCCTCCACCGCCACCCCCAACTCCATGGCGATAAAGCAGCGGTAGCGGGCCGTGTCCAGAATGCCGGCCATGCCCATGACCCGGTTCTTGGGAAAGCCGCTCACCTTGTAAGCCACATAGCACATGGCATCCAGGGGGTTGCTGACAATGATGAGAAAGGCGTTGGGGCTTTGGGCCGCCACTTCCTTGGTCACGGTGGTGACGATGTTCTTGTTGGTGTTGATCAGGTCTTCCCGGCTCATGCCGGGTTTCCTGGCGATGCCCGCGGTGATGATGACCACATCAGAGCCCTTGGTGGCGGCATAGTCGTTGGCCCCGGTCACTTCCACGTTGAAGCCGAATATGGGCCGGGCCTGCATGAGATCCAGGGACTTCCCCTGGGGCATGCCTTCCACGATGTCTACCAGCACCACGTCAGCCAGTTCTTTTGCTGCGGCCCAGTGGGCGCAGGTGGCTCCCACGTTGCCCGCTCCCACCACGGTGATTTTCGGTCTTGCCATGTGCGTCCTCCTTAAAACTGCCCCGTTAAGTATTAAGTTACATCCCTTGAATTCCCCTTAAAATTAGGGGGGTTAGGGGAAATTTTTAATTACCGGCAAAGTTAGTTGTTTTGTCAGTGTTTGCTGATGAGATGCTGAGGAAGATAAGGCCAGGGGGCGGGCCACCCTTCTCCCATTTAAGCGTATAAATGTACCTGTTTATTAGAAAACTGCAATGAAATTTTCTCACTTCTGTGGCGGGGGGCTGGGAACGGAGGGGCGGAATTTAAACCATCCCTCCCTATTCCCCCCCAAGCCCTCGACCAAGCACGGTAGGACGGGCTTCCAGCCCGGCCAGGCACGGGCAGGATGCCCGTGCTACCAACAGAAGCCTGATAGACTTCCAGGCGGTGC
>JBAQHL010000633.1:0-3663 GCA_049288295.1 Desulfobaccales bacterium | reverse complement strand
TGAGAGGACGATAAAAGGTGAAGTCAATTTCCAGGACCGGGAAATGTTCAAAGTACTCGGCGACACTGTCCACCGGCAGGACTTCTTCCGTGAAGGTGTGCTCACCGACAACCTTAGGGCGCGGTTTTATGCGGCCCTGGTAACGATCACCAGTATAGATCTGTCCCTGCCAGCCGGCATACCGGTCACTGGCCGTACCCATCCTGACCTGGGGATGGAGATGGCGGAAGAGGAATTTCTTGATGTCTGTTTTTGGGTCATGAGGCATGATCCCATCCAGAACCGCGATACCATACTCCCTCAGATAAACAGAACATGCTAAAATCGTAATAGAAAATCAGATACGTGTCATTGGTGGCCAGCTATTTTGCAGGAGGGGGAGAGCCGGCCTCAAGTTTGCCTGTAGAAGGGCCACTCCCCTAGCGGGGCGCCACCGCGGCCGGGACCCCTTCCTGGGAAGCCCTAACCGGCGGTATTGACTCATCCAGGGTCAGCACGTAGATACTGATGGCCGCCAGCATAAGGCCGAGCACCACCCAGGTGCGCCAGTCTTTGTGCAGCCCCGGCCGAAGGATTTTATTAATCCAGTGCTTGTCTTCGTCATGTTTATGAGTATGATGATGTGAAGGCATGACCATATGCTACCACGATTTTCCGGGGGGAGATAGCCATAAATCTAAGTGCTTATGGGCTTATGGCCTTCCAGGCTTTTTTTAACCCCTTGGTCATTGCACCAGAGGGTCACCCGGCTGATATCGGACCCGCTGCTGCACACCGGCAGAATGCGTGCAACGATTGTGCAACTTTGACCGTAACCAGCCAAAACAAAAGGCGTAACCCCTGAGGATTACGCCCATTCTATTCAAATGGTGCCGAAGCGGGGATTTGAACCCCGACAGGCTGTCGCCCACTAGACCCTGAACCTAGCGCGTCTACCAGTTCCGCCACTTCGGCTTGGGGCCGGAAGGGAAAATGTGTTCCCCTCCTGGCTTTTTCCAATCAATAATCCTATAGTAATTGTATGCTAGATGTCAAGCTCATTCTCCCACAAGGTGATGGGGGAAGATGATGGTTTACCGCAGTCTGCCCCAGGGGCCCGGGCCCTTTAGCCGCACCGTGGTCACCGTGGGGAACTTTGACGGGGTTCACCTGGGACACCGGGCCATTTTCGCCCGCGTTTGCCAGCGGGCCCGGGAATTGGATTGTGAGCCCGTGGCCCTGACCTTTGATCCGCACCCGGCCAAGGTGTTAAATCCCGGCGGCGACCTGCGTCTGCTTACCACCCCGGCCCAAAAGGCCGCCTTGCTTGAAGAAGCGGGATTGTCGGTGGTGATGCTGCCTTTCACCCGGGAATTTGCCGCCATCCCGGCCCGGCAGTTTGTCAGGGATTATTTCGTGGAGCGCCTCAGGGTCCGGGAAGTGGTGGTGGGGCATGACTACTTTTTTGGCTATAAGCGGGAAGGGAACATTGACCTTCTGAAGCAGATGGGGGAAGCCCTGGGTTTCACCGTCCAGGTGGTTTGGGCCGTGGAGGTGGACGACGCGGTGGTGAGCAGTTCCCTTATCCGGGCCATGCTGAAGCTCGGCAAGGTCAGGGAGGCCAACCGCCTCTTGGGCCGGGCCTACGGGGTGAGCGGCCGGGTGGTGGCCGGCAAGGGGCGGGGGGCCGCAGTCCTGGGTGTGCCCACCGCCAACCTGACTCCTGAAAATGATCTTTTGCCTGCGTCCGGTATTTATGCGGTGAGGGTCCTAAGGGATGGTCAAAAACTTCCCGGGGTAGCCAACATCGGCACCTGTCCCACCTTTGACAATGAGGAGTTGACCCTGGAGGTCCACATTTTGGGCTTTAATGGGGACCTTTACGGGGAGAGCCTGCACGTGGAGTTTGTGGCCCGGCTGCGGGAGGAGAGGCGTTTCCCCTCCATCGGGGAGTTGGCGGCCCAGATCCGGGCTGACATGGCCGAGGCCCGGAAGGTGTTGGGTGATCAGTGACCAGTAAACAGTAACCAGTGACCAGTGAATAGTGGCCAGTGAACAATGAACAGAAATCCGGGCGGCAAATCACTTTTTCTGATAACTGGCAACTGGCAACTGAGCCAGAACGGGAAAATTGCCTTGACAAGTCCTGGAAAATTGGGTAAAAATTTCCAGGGTGCGGGCATAGCTCAGTTGGTAGAGTACAAGCTTCCCAAGCTTGGTGTCGCGGGTTCGAATCCCGTTGCCCGCTCCAGACCCTGGGGCCGCAAGGCCGCAGGTGGACCCGCTTCCCCCGTTGAGGGGGCCGGCTGATGGTAATAGGGGCGATTGGGCCGGTCTGCTTCGGTGGGTGGAGATAAGTAGCAACTCTGGGGACGCCCCGAGATTGGCGAAAAATCTTGGATTTTCCCGGAAGTGGGCACGCGCCCGCTTTTTTTTGTGGGTTGGAAGCTAAGAGTTGGTTGAATCTTTAATTTAACAGGATGTTATAAGACATCTATTGATATAAAACGCGAATTATTCAAGCAGATTAAACAAATGCCTACGCATCTCCAGTTTCAGCTTTTAGATTATGCGAAAAAATTGGCGGGCTTCAAGTTGCAAGGCATTTCTGGAAGAGATCTTCTGTTGTTTTCTGGAGTTATCTCACCCCAGGATGCCAGGCGGATTTCAAAAGTCATAGAAGAAGGTTGTGAGCAGGTTAACATAGATGAGTGGTAGATATTTGTTGGATACGAATATAATTATTGCGCTATTTGCTGGAGATGGCCTAATCAAAGAAAGATTAATTCAGATTGAAGAAGTATTTACTTCACCATTTGTCCTGGGTGAACTCTACTACGGCGCCTATAGGTAACGACAGAGTCGGAGAAATATAGGCAGGATAGATGAACTGGCCTTGAAAAGTGCAATCTTGCCCTGCGATTCGGACACAGCGCAACATTATGGCATGGTTAAGAGCCAACTCAGCAGAAAGGGAACCCCGATACCGGAAAATGATCTTTGGATTGCGGCAAGCGCCATCCAGCATGGGTTGATTTTGGTTACTCGAGACGGCCATTTTAACGTAATTGAACATTTGAGCCTGGAAATGTGGTGAGCCAAAGGTTCTTTAAAATGACCAAACCCACTGATTGGGAACCGACCCAGATCGACGAGCCTTTTGTCCGGGACGTCATGGCCATTGAGCGCACCATCATGGCCAACGAGCGCACCTTTTTGTCCTTCTGGCGGACGGCGCTCACCATGTTTATTGCGGGGCTCACCTTTATCCAGTTTTTCGCGGGCACCATCATGCAGGTTATCGGCTGGGTTTTCATTCCCACGGGGGTGGCGGTGTTTGTGCAGGGAGTCAGGATATACCGGCGCATGAACAAGGTTATCCGGCGGGCGGAAGAGACCGTGGAAGAGGAGACGATTAAGGGGCAGGCGGCTTGAGATCATGCAGAAGGAAGAGGTGAAAACCAGGCTGGAGCAACTCATCCAGCCCTATCTGGCAGCCCAGGGGGTGGAGCTGGTGGAGGTGGAGTTAAACCAGCCCCGGAAAGGGCGGGCCACCCTGCGCCTGTTTGTGGACCGGGAAGGGGGCATCACCTTGGAAGAAATCACCCGAGTGAGCAAGGTGGTGGGGGAGCTTCTGGATGTGCACGAGCTCATCAGCTCCTCTTATACCCTGGAGGTGTCTTC
>JBAQHL010000632.1:0-1757 GCA_049288295.1 Desulfobaccales bacterium | reverse complement strand
GTTGAAAACCTGTGCCACCAAGTTTTTTCCATGGTTTTGAAAGAGCCAAGGTCTCATGAGCGATGTTTAAAAAGAAGGCCCAATGGTGAAATGCACCCGAAAGGTGTCCACCCCGGGATCAATGGGGTTTAAGGGCCAGGCAAAATACAGGCCCATGGGGCCGATGGGGGTCAGGTAATTTATGCCGAACCCGGCTGCGTACTTTAACCGGCCGATATCAATATCAGTGGTTTGGAAATAGACATTGCCGAAGTCAAGAAAACCGATGGCCCGGAATTTCTTGTAGAGGGGCACCCGGGCTTCCAGGTTGCCTTCCAGCACGGCATCCCCCCCCAATGGATCCCCCCCGGGTGTCCTGGGTCCCAGATAATCCAGGCGGTATCCCCGGACACTGTTGTAACCGCCGCTGAAAAAACGGCGCTGAATCGGAATCTGGGTGGTTGACTGGATGGGCGAGATAATGCCGAATTTCAGGCGGCCTGACATGACCACCTTTTTAACAATGGTCTGGTAGCGGCGAATCTCGGCGCTGGTGCGGAAAAACTCCAGGTTGGACCCCAGAAAGTCCAGGGCGCATTCCCCGGAGAGAAAGATCTTCCCGCCCCCGGTGGGATCGCTGGGGTTCACCGTAGTGTCCTGGCTTAAGCCGAAAATGATCATGGAAGAATTGTAGGTTCTGCCCTGCTCGGTATTTCCCAGGGCAATGAGCGTGGACAGGGGAATGTTAAAAGGCCGGGCGTATTCAAAGGCATGGCCGGCATAGGCCCGGAATTTCCTGGGCAGGTCCCGCTCCAGGCGCTCGTAGGTATAATAGGACTGATCGGTGAAACTGGGCAACACCCGGCGAATCCACCCCCCTGAGGCCACAAAATCCAAACGGCTGCCAAAAATCTGGGGGTTCGTAAAGGTGCCTATGGCCCGGGACTCGATGCTGGAATATTTCCCTTCCAGGTCCAAGAGGCGCCCGCCCCCGGCCACATTCCTGAGGCGCAGACCCAGGCGGGCCCGGAACTGCTCCTCATCCCCGTACCCCAGGCCGACCTTGACCGACCTTTTTTTCTTTTCCTGGACTTTGACGGTGATGGGGATGGTGGTCTGGTCCTTGGGGACCTCATCCGGGGTGACGGTGGCACTTTGAAACAGGTCGGTGTCGAACAGGTTTTTCTGGCTGTCATAGATCTTGGCGAAAGAAAAGAGATCCCCCTTTTTGAAGGCCAGCTTGCGTGAGATGAGATACTCGGGGGTGTCTTTCTCCCCCTCCACCTTCACGTCGCCGAAATAGCTGAGGGGACCGGGAGTAATCCTCATGACGATTCTGGCGGTATTGGCCTCGTCATCCAGGTAAACCTTGCCCGCCAACTTGGCCCAGAAGTAGCCGTTATCTTGAAAGTAGCCGAGATAACTGCGTTTCAGTTCCTCATATTTTTCATCACTGTACCGGTCCCCGGGTTTCAGGGGGGGCTGCCCACGCAGTTTCTTCAGGGCCGTCCCGCTGATAAGTTCGGCGCCGTGCACCTCCACCTGGGTCACCTTTACCCAGGGACCTTCCTCAATTTTTAAGGTCACGTCAACCTGGCCGTCTCTGGGCACAATCTCCGGGGTGATGCGGGTGTGGTAAAAGCCCTGGGTGCGGTAAAACAGCTTAAGCTGTTCAATATCAGCTTCCAGGTCACCTTTTTTGAAGACAGGCTTCTTCTTGATGGGTACCCGGGACGGCAAGGGCATGCTCATTTGTTTCTTGAGCTTGCGGGGTTTGA
>JBAQHL010000631.1:0-9821 GCA_049288295.1 Desulfobaccales bacterium | reverse complement strand
GGGCAGGGAGCCACCGCTCCCTGGCCCTCCCCCCACGATCCTCTTAAGAAACGCTATTGGTTTGGGCCTCCCGGGCCAATACTGCCCTGAGAGCATCCAAAGCCACCTCGAGCTGGGAGTCGTCAGGTTCCAGGGCGGTGAAGCGTTGGGTAAAAAGTCCGGGCCACAGGAGGACCTTGGCCAAAAAGTTATTCGGGTGCCGGTCCCCCCAGCGGATGATTTCATAGGCCAGGGCGGCGATGGGAAACATGAGGGCCACTTTCACCAGCACCTGCACGATATTATTGACAAAACCGGTTTTGGTCAGGGGCGGCACCAGGGGAAAAAAGATGGTGAAGGTCACCAGGCTCACCAGGAGAACCACCAGGATGAAAGAGGTGCCGCAGCGGGGATGACAGGTGCAGTGCTGGCGGGCGTGCTCAACATCCAGGGGCTGCCGGGCTTCGTAGGCGCAGATGGATTTGTGCTCCGCGCCGTGATACTCAAAAACCCGCCGAATCTCCTTAATAAGGGAGATGCCCCAGATATATAGAAGAATAAAGGCCAGCTTGATGATGCCGTCAATGACGTGAAAGCTGAAATCCGCGGTGGTCAGGGGGCGCCCGAAGAGATAGCCAACCAGGCCGCTGAGCCAGTGAGGCAAAAAGCCAAAAACCAGGAAGGCCAGCAGGAAAGCGCCTCCCAGGGTGAGGGCCAGGCTGCCCCAACCGAGTTGCTCTTCTTCCTCTTCCAGGGCGGCCTGGGCTGAAAAGGTCAGGGCCTGGACGCCGGTGACCAGGGCTTCAATCAGAATCACCGGACCCCGCAAAAAAGGCTTTTTAAGGACAGGATAACGGGCGGTGATGGAGATGAAAGGCTCGTCTTTTAAGAGCACCGAGCCGTTGGGCAGGCGGACGGCTATGGCCAGGGCCTTGGGGGAGCGCATCATGACCCCCTCCAGCACCGCCTGACCTCCCACGTGCAGCAGTTCTTCGTGGCTCACTGTTTGGCTTCGCCGGCTTCCTGATTATTCTCCTGCTTGTTCAAATGCGCGTACTTGCGGCGGAAGCGCTCCACCCGGCCGGCGGTATCCATCAGTTTCTGTTTGCCGGTGAAAAACGGGTGACACTTGGAGCAGATTTCCACCTTGATGGTGTCGATGGTGGAGCCGGTCTCGAATTCGCTGCCGCAGGCGCAGCGCACCGGGGTTTTCGCGTAGCCGGGATGAATGTCTTTTTTCATGGTTTCGCCTTGGGTGGAATCAGTTTTCTGGTATGGATTTAAAATTTTTGTCCTAAATTTCTTAATTTATCCTGTTGGAGAAAAAATTGCCAGGAGAAAGTTATTTTTCCAGCTGGCATTGGGGGCAGAAAAAGGTGGAACGGCCGGCCTGAACCAGGCGCGCAATGTGGCCCCCGCAGACATGGCAGGGTTCCCCCTCCCGGCCGTACACCATGAGTTCCACCTGGAAAAGCCCGGTCTCGCCGTGGCTGTTCAGGTAGTCGTTCACCGTAGTGCCGCCCTGGCGGATGGCCCGCTTCAGGATGCGGCGCACCTCCCGGAGCACCACCTGCCAATCCTCCAAAGGTAAAGCCCCGGCGGGGGTGGCCGGGTGGATGCCGGCGGCGAACATGACTTCACAGGCGTAAATATTGCCGATCCCAGCCATGAGGCGCCCGTCCAGGAGGAAATTTTTCAGGGGGCGCTGGCGGCCCCGGGCAATTTCCGCCAGCCATTCAGGGGTGACCCGGCGGGAAAAGGGCTCCCGGCCCACCTGCTGCAGAGGGAAAAGGGGTTCGCCCGGCCCAAAGACCAGGACCTGGCCGAAGCGCCGCACGTCCTGGAAGGCTAGGGTGATATTCCCTTCCAGGGTGAAAACCAGGTGCACATGGGGCTCCCTGGGGAGGTGGCCGCCCACCAGAAGCCGCCCGGTCATGCCCAGATGGATGAGCAGGGTGACGCCTCCCTCCAGGTGAAAAACCAGATACTTGCCCTGGCGGCGGAGACGCTCCAGGCGGCGGCCGGGCAGCCATTTTTTCAGATGACTGGCTGATGAGGCCTGCCGCAGGCGCTTTTTGCCAACCTTTACTGTGAGGAAGCGCCGCCCAAGAAGGCGGGGGGCCAATCCCCGGCGGATAACCTCAACTTCAGGGAGTTCCGGCACCTAGATTATGTCCCTAATATGCTTAAGCAATTTATCCTCATGCACTTCTAGTATTGAAGAAATGCCCCCTTAGCTTCGATATATAGAGGTGGTGAGTAATTGTCGCCCAACCGGGAGAAAGGGGCAATATCCCCGGAAAAACCCACAGGGAGCCTTGGAGGAAGGCATCCTTCGGTTGAGCGTCTCCACCCGCTAAAAAAGAGATGGTCAGGACAATGCCCCTCATCAAGGCAGCCTGGATGCTCCTGTGCCTGTGCCTCCTGGCAGGGGATGGGAAAGCTGAGGTATGTCCCAAGGTCAAGCCAAAACTCCGGGTGATGTTGGTTCTGGATCTTAAGAAAAAAAACCAGGTTGACCAAGCTCCCGCAGCATTGCCTCAGGCTGCCAGGCTCCTGGTTCATCTCCTCAGAGATCACGATTCCCTGGGGGTGATGTCGTTAGGAGAATCCCAGGAACTCGTGCTTCCCCCGGCCAGGCTAAGCCCGGAGCAGCGCGCCCGGGCCCTCGACAAGTTGGCCGGTCTTGCCCCTGCCCCCCAGCAGCAGCCTGACGCCGATCTCCTGCAGCCGGTCCTGGAGCTACTCCGGCAAGATGAGCCCGAACCGCGCCTGTTGTTCATCCTTACTGACCGGGAGGAGGGATTTGCGCAAAATAATCTAAACCAGGAGGAATGGGCAAAGCTGGCCGCCCAGACCCAGGCTGCAGGAGTGACCCTGTACGGCGTGTCTCCGCCCTCCACGGCCGCGGGAAAAACCTTGGAGATCCTGGCCCAGGCCACCGGCGGCCGCGTCTGGGAGGGAAAAACCGTCTTTGAGGTGCAGCAGGCCATCCTGAACTTATATGAAACGGTGAGTCAGCCCCAAGAGGTTCCCATGCATGGGAATGATTTCAGGCTTGATCCGTGGGTCAGGAGGGCGGTGGTGGCTGCGGCCCGGTCATCCCCGGAGACAGGGGTGATCCTGAAAAATCCCAGGGGAGAGCAAATTACCCCGGGAACATCCAGGAAGGGCGTGGGCTGGGAGGTTAGCCAGGGCTATGACCGGATAGTGCTTTCCCAACCCCGGCCGGGGATTTGGAGTTTGGCCGGGGCCCGGGGGGGTGACAGCAGGATTTTTCTGGATACCGATCTGACCTTGGACAACGCCGGCACCCCTAAAGCGGTGGGGGAGGATGAAGCCCTCCGGGTGGCCGCTACCTTGTCAGCGCCCAAAGAGGTTAAGGCACAGGCAAAATTACGGGCTGAACTCCAGGTAATAAATTCCTCCCCATTAACCGCCCAACTCCACGTCCCCGAAACCGGCCAGAAACCCGCGTTTTTCCCGGAGGCCTGGGTGGGGCGATTTCCGCCGGTGCACCAGGAAGGGGAGGGGACCCTCAGAATTTTGGTTTCCGGCAGGGGCTTTGAGCGTTTGCTGTCCCTGCCCATTACCATCACGGCGCCCTGGTACCGGGGGGTGGTGCCGAAAGGAGGGGCAGGCGCCCTCGTCCGTTTCCAGCCGGAGCCAACTCGGCGCTTGCAGGACCTGGAGGGAACCCTGTCCTGGCAATCAGCCCAAGGGGCCCTGGCCGGAGTTTTTTTTAAACCGCCTCCGGGATCGGAAATTGTCATGGCTCAACCAAAGGGTCCTCATGATCTCAGCCTGGCGGACTTGCGCCTGAAAGGCGCTGCTCCTGACGGACGTCTCCTGGACATCGCCTCTGGGCCTCACCGTTTGATGATCACCCCGGAGGTCCCGGAAACGACACCAGTTTCAGCCCAACCTGCATCCTTAGAAAAGAAAAGTCAGGATGGGGCCCCTGCGCCCTCGGCCCCAAAGGGAAAACGCCGTTGGCTCTGGCTGGTCCTTGCCGGTTCGGGAGGCGCCATCATTCTGGCCTGCGGATATTTGCTCATCGGGGAGCGTCTTGCCGGCTGGCGTGCAAGGGCCGGTAAACCCCAGGGCGCCCCCAGCGAGCATGTGCTGATGCTGCAAGCCCAGGTGGAGGTACTTACCAAGGAAAAGGTCCAGATGCAGACAGCCCTGGAGGAGAAAACCCTGCAAGTCAGCCAGGCATTGGCGAAAAAAGAAGAGTTAACGAAGGAATTGGAACGCTTCCGGGAAAGGTACCAGAGCAGCAGCAAGACCCTGGAGGAACTGGAGAAAAAGCTTCAGGATGCAGAGCAGGAGGCCAAAGGCGTTCAGGAGGAGTATATGGCTCTTTATGCCCGAAACCAGCAGGAAAAGGAGGGCTTTCAGAAAAAATAGCGGGATATCAGGCTCTTTGGCAAAGAGGAGCGTCAAGCCACTTACGGCCCCGGCACAACCGGAAGGAGGCCCTTAGCGCATGAACTCCCCGAATTGCAGGCTTAGCCTCACACTGCCTTTTATTATCTATCCGGCTGCAACCTCATATCAGAAAAGCATGTCAATAAAGTGTTCGTAAAGTTCTTTAAGTTCCTTGTGGCACTCACCACAGAAAAGACGAACCTCTCCTTCAATTTCCGATTCATCGCTCACTGCCGAGAAGCTGCCATCATTGTTTTGCCGGTAAAAGGTGGTAATGGTCACCCCTTCGGCCACCTCGTAGAAATCCGCATCGTTGCCGCAGTGTGGACAGGATATTTTCATTTTTTCAGGTCAGTGGCCAGAGGGCGCTCCTTCTGAATCAACTTTTTCACATCCTGGCGGTAAAGAGAATTGGAGGGTTCCAGTTTCCGGGCCAGTTCCAATTCATTGGTGGCCAGGGTGAACTGGCCTTTGGCCTTTTTGCTCAAGCCCTTACTCTGGTAGATGTTGCCATTTTGGGCCGCCAGTTTAGCCAGGTAAAAGTGGGTCCGGGCATCCTTCGGGTAAAGTTCGTTGGCCTGCTGCAGTTCTTGCCGGGCCAGGCTGAATTTATTCTGATGATAGTGGATGATGCCTAGGTTGCGGAGCAGCCGGTAACGGACCTCCTTGGGAGCGCTTTCCAGGCTTTTGCTCAGAAGAATGTCCAGTCTGGCCATGGTCTTCTGATTACTAAAGGTGGAACTGCCCTCAGCCAGCATCCGATCGCTCAGATTCGCCACTTCCATGGCTGAGCTGGACCTGCCCCGGAAAGACTCCTCGAGAACCATCTCGTCGGGGTTTGCGTAGGTCGGCAGGGCAGGTGCGGGCAGGACCGAGGCTTCTTGCGGTGGCGGTGGTTTGCGGGCGTCCCGCCGTTTTCCACCACACCCTATCCCGCCGAGAATGAGCGCCAGGCATAAGAACCAACTGAGAAGTTTGGCCAAACTAACCCCCACCCGAAAGAGTTCGGAAATTATTATGCCACGCAGGATTTACCCGTCAACCCTTTTATCCAGAGTCCTGGGAAAACTAGGCAACCCTCGGGTACTTGTAACCTTTCCGCACCACGTGAGTATTGACGCGTTCAGGCTGTAATTTTTTCAGGAAATGCTCGGCCAGCCGATCGGCTTGTTTCTGGTCCCCGCAGGTGAAAATGTCCAGAACCAGATACCCGAATTCCGGCCAGGTGTGAAAGGAGATATGGGATTGGGCCAGAAGGGTGAAACCCGTGACCCCATGAGGTTCGAATTGGTGAAATCGGGACCCCAGGTTGGTAAGCCCCGCTTCCTTAACTGCGGTTTTGACGAGATTGTGAAGATAACCCCGGGAATTGATCTTTTCCTGATCGCAGCCGTAAAGCTCCATCATCAGATGGTATCCGTCCGGCCGCGGATTCTGGACCAGGAACTCCCTTTTCATGGGCAGAACCCTCCCTTAGAGTATTTTTGGCTGGGAAGCGCCTCCCCTTGTTGCCACCCCCTTATACAGCGGGTTTACAAAATCCAAACAAGTCTATAATAATCTTTACATTTCATCAATAGAAAAGGCCGAGATTTCTCTAAAACTTCGGCAGGGCAGGAGGTGCGGGAGGGGGTTAGGCGAGCAGTCTGCGGGCGTTCAGCACCGGCCGGGGATCCACCAGGTGGCGGACAAACCAGCGATGATAATCCTGGGCTCCCAGGGCCAGGGCCAATATCTCCGAAAAATGAAAAACGGGGAGCCGGTGTTTCAAGGTGCAGCGAATCTCCAGGTTAAGCTGGCACATGGCGCACACCGTCACCAGGCACTCGGCGTTCTCGGCCACGGCGCTGGCCATGATCTGATTGACCTGCTCCTCCACAACTTCAGGTTTTACTGCGGACAGAAAGCTCCCGCAGCAACGGGAGGTAAAAGTGCGGGTTACGGCTTGGGCCCCCATGGCGGTGAGGACATTTTCCACCTCGGCTTGGAAATAGTGCTGGCGCTGCAAGGCCGGGGGGCGAAATAAGGTGCAGCCGTAGTAAGGGACAAACCTTAGGCCGTTTAAGGGGTTGGGGACTCCCTCAGTGAGATGCGGCAGCCCATGGCTGACAACGGCTTCCAGGAAATGGATAATCTGGAGATTTACCGGAATAGACCTTCCGAAGCATCGTTCGAGGGTGCGCCGCAAATCACTATCCTGTTTCAAGGTGGTGTGAACGTGGCGGAGGTGATGGAGACAACGGGGACACATGACCAGGAGAGGCTTATCCGGGTCTGCCAGGGAAAGGTTGCGGGCGGTGAGCTGCAAGCCCAATTCCGGGTCCACAATATAGGCCGAGGAGGAGCCGCAACAATTCCAATCCGCAAGTTCCGTGACGTGAAACCCCAGGGCCTCACTAGCCCGCATCAGGGATTGACTGCTTTCCAGGGCCGTGCTGGCCACAGAGCAGCCCGGGAAAAAGGAAAACTCGGAGATTACGGCATCGTTCATGGCCTGGTACCCTGCCAATGGGGTGCAAAGAGGCGGTGAATCTCCCTGATGGCCTTTACTCGGGAAGGGAAAAGGTCCAGCTTGCGCTTGGAAAGCATTTTAAGCCCTAGGTCAAAGTCTTTGAACCATTCGCCGGTGGCCAGCTTGTGGCGAAGCATAATCCGCAGCTTATGAGCCCGGCCGTAGGCCTTGATGGAGTGAAGCACTTGCACATGGAAGTCCAGGATGCCCTGAGCCGGGATCTTTACCCCTTCCTCCAGGGACATTTTGGTAAGGGTGTTCATGATGGCCGCAATGTCAATATTATTGGGGCACTGGCTGGAACAGGTGTGGCAGTTGACGCAGACCCAGATGGTGGCGGACTCCAGCACCTGCCGGCGCATGCCGTATTGAATCATGCGAATGATAACGTTGGGAGGGTAGTCCATGGCCGCCACAAAGGGGCAGCCGTTGCTGCAGGTGCGGCATTGGTAGCACAGGTTCAGGTCGGTCTCGCTTTTGCGGTTCACCTCCCTGGCCAACTCCCGGTCCAACTCATGGATGAGCACTTTCTCCTCTCTCATATCGCTGATAGGCTCGAGTTCTCCGGTCACAATCATGTCCGTTACGAAAAGTTTCGAGTATTGAGTTTTGAGTTTCGATTGTAGGGTGCGTCTTGCGCACCACATTATCTATGGTGGCGGGCAGGCCCCCCTATTAAGTGTTTTGCTCATTGTTTACAGGTGAGCCCAAGGCTCATGACCAACTGCCTTTAGCATACTTTCTGAGAATATCATGGGTTTGACTGGAGTCAAATGCCAGGGTGGGGTAAAATTATTCCTTATAGGCTCCTCTACCCAATCCTGGTGGCTGGCTCCTAAAAACACCTTGCCTGCTATAATGGAGTAAGGTAACACTTAGAACCAAAGAGAAACCTCTGCGAAAATCATGCGGAGCTGCTGCCCCCCGACTGCATTTAGCAGGCGAGGGCGCCTGCTCTACAATTTATTGATTTATTAAGCGATATTTTGGGTTAAGGAAGGACTTTCGTAGAGGTCTCAACCTTGAACCTTGAACTTGTTCTATAAGTGAGGTCCCATGGAACTGGTCTATCGTCCCCGGCGGCTCAGGCGCACCGGCACCATCCGGCGCATGGTCCGGGAAACGGTGCTTACCCCGGCTGATTTCATCTATCCCATGTTCGCGGCTCCCGGCAAAGGGGTGCGCCAGGAGGTGGCGGCCATGCCTGGCGTGGCCCGCCTGTCCGTGGACCTCTTGGTGGAGGAGGCCAGGGCTGCCTGGGACCAAGGGGTGCCCGCGATCCTGCTTTTTGGCCTTCCCCAAAAAAAGGACGAAACCGGCAGCGAAGCCGCCTCGCCCCGGGGCGCGGTGCAGCAGGCGGTGCGGGCCCTGAAAAAGGCCCTGCCGGAGCTGGCGGTCATCACCGACGTTTGTCTGTGTGGCTACACCAGCCATGGCCACTGCGGCATTGTCCACCGGGGGGGAATCGACAACGACGCCACCCTGGAGGTCCTGGCCCAGACGGCCCTGTCCCACGCCGAGGCCGGGGCAGACATGGTGGCGCCCTCGGACATGATGGACGGCAGGGTGGGGGCTATCCGGGAAGCCCTGGATGACCGGGGCTTTGAGATGGTGAGCATTTTGTCCTACGCGGTGAAATACGCCTCGGCTTTTTACGGGCCGTTCCGGGAGGCCGCGGAGTCCGCACCCAAGTACGGCGACCGCCGGGGCTACCAGATGGACCCGGCCAACGCCCGGGAGGCCATGCGGGAGGCCACCCTCGACGTGGAGGAGGGGGCGGACATCATCATGGTGAAGCCGGCGCTCCCCTATCTGGACATCATTTCCCAGTTGGCCGGGGAATTTGACCTTCCCATCGCCGCGTACCAAGTGTCGGGGGAATACAGCATGATCAAAGCCGCCGCGGCCCAGGGCTGGCTGGACGAGCAGGCGGCGATGCTGGAGTCCCTCACCGCCATCAAACGGGCCGGCGCGGACCTGATTTTGACCTATTTTGCCAAGGACGCCGCGGTTTTTCTCACCAAAGAAAAGTAGGCCCTTAGAAGAGAATTCTTATAATTATGAAAAGGTTATAAATCTGTGCCACCAAGAACATGTTTAAGGATTTGATTATTTGCCTCCAAGCCATCAAGGAAATACATGATACTTTGAGGAGGAGAGATTTGCTGTCCCAGAAGGAAAATTATAAGCTTAATTCCCTTCAAGGTTTTGAGAAGGAGTTTTTGGGGGCAGTCAATAAAGGTGATTGAGAGGCATCTGTGATATGAACGCTAAAAAATTAAAGAAACCTGGTGGCACAGGTTTTCAACCTGTGCAGTCTTTCCAGATCACCAGGAGATGCCTACCCCATTGGCAGAAGCCGGGGAGCACCTATTTTATCACCTGGAGGGTAAGGGATGGCAGGGATTTAGGGGATGAAGAGCGGGAAGAGGTTCTTAAGGCTCTGCGCTATTGGGACGGATCTAAGTGGATATTGCTGGCTGCGGTGGTCCTTCCCGATCATGTCCATGCTCTAGCCCAAACCATGCCCAAACCGGCGGGAGGCGATGTAAACCTGGCGGAAATTATCCATAGCGTAAAGCGCCACAGCGCCCGCACCATAAATCAGAAAAGGGGAACTCAAGGTCCACTCTGGCAGGATGAGCGTTATGACCGTATTATCCGGGATGAGGCAGAGTTTTTGGAGAAATGGCAGTATATCAGAAATAATCCGCTTAAAGCTGAATTGGCGGAAAGACCTGAAGACTACCCTTGGCTGTATGAGAAGCTCAATGAAAGCACAGGTTGAAAACCTGTGCCACCGGGGCTTTTTTTATTATTGGGTGGTATAGGTTTCCACCCTTTGTATCTGAGCAATAAACGATAAAATATAACCATGGCCAATCATAAGGAAAAACCG
>JBAQHL010000630.1:0-2842 GCA_049288295.1 Desulfobaccales bacterium | reverse complement strand
GACCTGGGCTTCTTCCCAGAGGCCGGCCTTTTTCAGAAGATCAGCCAACAAGAAGGCTCCCTCTGGCGGCCTCATCTTTGGAGGTTGTTTATTCCACAAGGCCAGGAGCTCTTCCACCAGGGAGAGGGAAAGGGGGGATGTGGTCCGGGCCTGACGGGAAACCTCCTGCCATCCGGCAACCAGGGCCTCCTGGACGACCTCAGCCTGATGTCCGGGGTTTAGATGTGAGATTTTGTCTAGAAAAAGATGCATGGTTTGAAGGGGATTCTTTTTTTTCAAGTCCCGGGACAATTCTAAAGCGCTTGCCGCCACATGGGCCTGGGCCGCTTCCGGGGCGCCGGGGTTCAAGAAGCTGACCAGGCTGTAAAGTTCCAGGGCTTGTGCGGTTTTGCCCTGGGTTTTGGCCAGTTCCCCCAGCTTGAGGAGGACGGCTCCTCGTTGCGGGGCCTGGGGGAAAAGGTTCACCAGGGTCAAGCCGGTCTTCCAGACCTCCTGGAATTCCCTGGCCTGTTCCTGGGCCAGGAGCCGGCGCCAGTAGGACTCTGACGTTAACTGTTGGGAATCGGCGGTTTCCCCGGTTTGGGGAGACGGCTGGGTAACGGCGGGCTGGCTGAGGCGGGCCGCAATCAGGGAATTCCGCCGGTGGGCGGCGGCGTTGCCAGCCCAGCCGGTGACGACCATCAAGCCAAGGAAAATCATAAGGGTGCGCCGGGTCTGGAGGCTCATATCAGGGGTTTCCCCTCTGGCCCTGTCTTCTGAGGTCTTCCAGGAGGCGAATGATTTTTTCGTTTTGCTCAAGAAGGTTTAAGTTGGTTTTCACTACGAA
The DNA here is from genome assembly GCA_049288295.1 of Desulfobaccales bacterium. Lineage (GTDB taxonomy): Bacteria > Desulfobacterota > Desulfobaccia > Desulfobaccales > 0-14-0-80-60-11 > JBGSLA01. The sequence goes on along the minus strand of JBAQHL010000630.1, from coordinate 2,016 downwards.
CCGCTGGGCGGTGGCGATTTGTTCCAAAAAAAATTCCTGGCGGTCCCCATACACCGTTTCGCTGTTGGCGAACTTGTCCATGGCCTGAAAAAACTCCCCGGAGAGAACCACCACGGGACTTGCTCCCCCCGCAGCCCGGTATCCGGTCCGGGGCGGCGGATTCCCCCAGGACGGCGGGATGGTCAGGAGGGTAAAGCAAACCGTACCAAGGACCAGCCAACGCCAAGGTGTCAGCCTCTGTCTGTTTTCCGACATGTCCGCTCCTTTCGCCTATAGGAAGCAAGACGCGTACCAACTGGAAAACACCTGCATGTTTTGATTAACTATTTGAAGTATCAACGGTTAAATTTGTGAGAAAGAGGGACCTGATTCCCAGGCGTCAAAGTATAGGGGAAAGGCATGTCATTTTGTTGACGCATGGGGGGATGGGCTCAGAGAAGGGGGAGGAGGAGTGCCTATCTGCTGCTTTTTCATTTTTTCAATCAGGGTAGTACGGTTCAGGTTCAGAAGCTGGGCCGCCCGGCTTTTTACCCAGTTGCTTTTTTCCAGGGCTTTCAGAATCAAGCGGCGCTCGAATTCCTGTAAAGCCTGGGGGAGATTAAGGCCGTTCTCGGCAAAGTCTATACTTTCGACGCCATGACCCAGACTTTCAATCTCCCGAAAGCGTTGCGGCAAATCCGCCACCTCCACCGTATCGCCCTCGGTGAGAATAACCAGGCGTTCTATGAGGTTTTCCAGCTCCCGGACGTTGCCGGGCCAGGGATAGCGCACCAGGAGTTCCATGGCCTGGGGGCTCAGACGCTTGGCGGGTTTTTTCTTTTTTTTGCTGAATTCCTGGAGGAAGTGGGACACCAGAAGGGGAATGTCGCCGATCCGGTCTCTGAGGGGAGGCACCCGGATGGGTATGACGTTTAAGCGGTAATAGAGGTCTTCCCGGAATTGGCCCTGACGGATCAGGGCTTCCAGATCCTGGTTGGTGGCGGCGATGACCCGGATATCCACCTTGATGCTTTTGACGCCGCCGATGCGCTCGAAAGACCGATCCTGCAGAACCCGCAGCAGCTTGACCTGGAGACCCGGGCTCATGTCCGCCACTTCATCGAGGAAAATCGTGCCGCCGCTGGCATGTTCAAAGCGGCCGATACGAGTTTTGACCGCATGAGTAAAGGCCCCCCGCTCATGGCCGAAAAGTTCGCTTTCCAGCAATTCCTCCGGAATGGCGGCGCAATTCACCGGCACCAGGTTTCCCTGCCGCCGGTGGCTGTTGTAATGGAGGGCCCGGGCAATGAGTTCTTTCCCGGTTCCCGATTCCCCGAGGATGAGCACCGTGGAATCGGTGTCGGCCACTTTCCGGATAAGGTCGAAAAGTTGAGCGATTTGTTCGCTTGTGCCGATAATATTGTTAAACCCGAAACGCTTGAAGAGTTGCTTTTTCAGATGCAGGTTTTCCTGCTGGAGGCGCTGATGCTCCAGGGCCCGTTGCACCACCAGGCGCAGTTCCTGGGGGTCCACCGGTTTGGGCAGATAGTCATAGGCCCCCTGGCGCATGGCATCCACCGAATTTTTCACGGTGGCGTAGCCGGTGACGATAATGCACAGACAATGGGGCTGGTGGTGAACCAGGAACTTCAAGATATCAAGACCGCCCACTCCGGGGAGGGAAAGGTCCGTGAGCACCAGGTCGAACACCTGCTCCTGAAGGCGCTGCAAGCCGGTTTCCCCATCAGGGACGGTTTCAAGATCATAGCCCTCTTGCTGTAAAATTTCATGGAGGGCTTCCCGTTGGGCCCGGTCGTCTTCAATCACCAGGATGCTGGCATGTCGTTCCATGACCATGGTAATAACATGAAGCCGTATTAGTGTCAATAATATGACATAAGGTTTTTCCTGACAAAGATCCGTTGACTTGAGCGCTTGAACCTGCTATCTTGGGGCAACCCTTGAGGAAGAAACCCATTTGCTGCCAACTATCCTCTTCATATTAGGGGCTTATACATTATACGGGCTGGTGCTCAT
>JBAQHL010000629.1:0-2219 GCA_049288295.1 Desulfobaccales bacterium | reverse complement strand
GGTCATCAAAAAAGCACATGGCTGGGTATCTCTCTTGTCTGGCTTTTGCCCTTATTATAGGTCTTTTCTCCCCCGGATAGAAGCTCATTCTAAAACCTAGCCTATCCAGACCGCTGACGTGAAATCTCTGCGAAAATCCTGCATCGGCCCAATAGCTCTCCACTTATTACTTCAGAGCGAAAAATGGATTAACTTTGGGCCCCTTGTAAATGCCTCCAGATTCCTGTCGCTCTGAGGGAGCTTGCGACCGAAGAATCTATACCCTTCGCTGCGCTCAGGGTGACAAACACGCCCTTTTGCAAGACCCCCCTTGATCATCCTTTTATTCCCATGATTTCTGCAGAAGTCTCAACTTGAAATTTGCCCTTGAGAGCGATATCTTGGCTCCATCTGGATGGCCTTGGAAATTCCAGGCCAACGTGACAGGAGGACATAACCAAGTCTTATGGAAGCCAAGCATATTCTCATCATCGGCGGTGGGGTCCTGGGACCTAAAGTGGCTTGCCGGCTGAAGCGGCTGCGGCCGGAATGTAACGTCACCCTGGTGGAACAGCGGGAAGACCTGGCCTGTTCAGCCTGCGGCATCCCCCATTATGTCGCCGGCGACGTGGCCGAACTCCAGGGATTGATGACCGCCAGTTTTCACATGGTGCGCAGCCCTGATTTTTTCGAACATGCCAAAGACGTGCGCATCAAGCACCATACCCGGGCCCTGGCCATCGACCGCCGGGCGCGCCGGGTCCGGGTCAAACATCTCGGAACCGGCCAGGAGGAGGATTTGCCCTACGACGTCCTGGTGCTGGCCACGGGCCGCCGGCCCCGCTCCCTTGCCGTGCCCGGCGCTGAGCTCCCCGGGGTGACCTCTGTGTCTACCCTCAAAGAGGCCCTGGCCATCAAGGAGGCCATCTCTCATGGGCAGGTGGGGCGGGCGGTCATCGTGGGGGCCGGCCCTCAAGGCTGCGAACTGGCGGCGGCCGTGAGTGACCTGTGGGGCGTGGAGACAACTCTTCTGGAACCGGGTCCCCGGGTGTTGCCGGAACGGCTGGACTCCCCCCTGGCCCGGATGGTGCACCAGCACCTGCAAGGCCGCAAGGTCCAGGTGGTTTTAGGGGAGATGATCCAGGAAATCCGTCCATGCAAAACCGATGCTGCCCTCGAGGTTGTAACCGCCAACTGCACTCTGCCCGCGGACCTGGTTATTGTGGCCCTTGGCTGTGAGGCCAATACCCATCTGGCGGCCCAGGCCGGGCTGACCTTGGACCCGGGCGGCGGCATCCTGGTTAACCAGCGCCTGCAAACCTCGGACCCGGACATTTACGCCGGGGGCGGCTGCGTCTCGAATCTCCAGGTCATCACCGGTAAATCTGCCTTTTTTCCGGAACCTTCCCTGTCTCACCGCCAGGGCCGGGTCATCGGCACCAACATCGCCGGGGGCTTTAGCGCCTTTCCGGGTATTGTGGGAACCTTTACCTTTAAGGTCTTCGACCTGGCCGTGGCCGGGGCCGGACTCACCCTGGAGGCCGCCCTTCAGGAAGGCTTCGACGCGGCTGCGGTGTTGGTGGTCCAGCAAGACCACGCCCATTTTTATCCGGTCCAGGAACTCATCTACCTGAACCTGGTGGTGGACCGCAAATCCCGGCGCCTTCTGGGGGCCCAGGGGATTTGCCACAACGGCGACGCCCTGGCGGGCCGCATCAACAGCATCGCCGCGCTCCTGCTCCATCACGGCGTCATCGCCGACCTCTCCAACCTGGAGATGGCTTACTCCCCGCCGTTCGGCACGGCTCTGGACATCGTCAACACCGCGGCCAATGCCGCCGAAAATATCCTGGAGGGTTTTAATCAATCCATCAGTCTGGATGATTTTCAGCGCCTTTTCCTCGATGAAAAGGGTAAGGCCCTCGTCCTGGATGTCCGGGGGCCGGCTAATGCCGCGCCTTTTGTGGCCCATTACGGCGGCCGCTGGCTCAACATTCCCCAGGAAACTTTGAAGGGACGTTTTGAGGCAGTCCCCTGGGATCGGCAGATCATCCTGGTCTGCAACGCCGGCATGCGGTCTTATGAGGCCCTCAGGCAACTCCAGTCCCAGGGGTTTACCAATGCGGTGGGACTCCAGGGAGGGGTGGCGGCCCTGAAAAAAGCCGGTATGCTGCCGATAGATTGACATAAGTTCTGAGTTTTGAGTTTTGAGTTAGAGCGGTTGCCAAAAAAGAAATCCA
>JBAQHL010000628.1:0-2555 GCA_049288295.1 Desulfobaccales bacterium | reverse complement strand
TTTCTGCACCCCTCACCCCACCCCCCGCAAGCGGGTGGAGAGGGGGCGTGAGGAATGGTGCGTAAGACGCACCCTACGGCTTCTGGAGGCCATGGGCAGCCCTATGGGAACTTCTCGGAACAGAGGTCCCTTATGGAAATATTCCCCGAAGCAAGTCGGCCCGGTGGCCCCGCTTTCTCTGATCATCCCGCGGGTTGGGAGGGGGGGTCAGGGCCTTGGGACCTGGGACTATGAACTCGGGGTTTGCGACCTGGAGATGGGAAATCCAACCCGTATCGTGAAATAATTAAGATATCCTCTTTAGATGGCTGGAAAAAGATTGCTCCCTGGTAGGAAAAGGAAGATAATAGCGTTGACGATTCGGGGAATAGTGTAGTTTCTTTAGGAAGTTGTAATCAGTTGGCCAACATTTTCAGGAGGGCGGCGCTCTTATCGGTCGACAAGTGAAATCGTAATCTGAAAGGTTTTATTTGCCAAGTCCCTGGAAACCACAATCTCCTGGGACGGAATCATGATTCGGCAATCATCATCAAGGCTGTTGGTTTCCTGAAAATATTTCAGACCCAGCTCATGTAAATGTCTCAGGAGATATTTGGCCCCTGGCATCCCTGTCATGGAGGGTTTTGTCGTATCCATGCCCAAAAACTTTGCAAAACTGATGCCAGAGGATGACACGGTCCAGATAGATGAGCAGACCATGTGCTTGCCCAGATCATACCTGCGTGCGAAGAAGCCGCCAGGCTTTGCCACCAGGGAAGGATTGTTTGAAAATGCGTAAAAATAATAACAAATAACTTAATAAATTCTCATTCACTGAGAATAATTCTTTCCGGCAAAGAAAAAATCAGGGGATTGCCCAAGGGTAATAACCGACAAAAGGGACCTGGAGGGAACCGCAATGGGGCTCTGGAAGAAAGTGGCGATTTTCGTGGTGGTGACGTTCTTCATGGGGGTAAGTCTCGGACCGGTCAGCGGGCAGGAGCCGAAAAAACTGCTTCCCCCGGAACCAGAGGAAACCCCCCAGGAAGTCAAGGAGCCCCCCCCGCAAAAGCCGGCAGAGCCCCCGGGGTATTTCCCCGGCCTCATTCCACCCTCCAGCCTGGGCACCACCGAGGAGGGGCCGGTCTCGGGATTCCTGGCGCCCTACGGCAACACCACCGCCTACGATAGCCTGCTCAGGGGGTGGAACAGCCGCAAGATCGGCAAGATGACCGTCACTCCTTTTCTTGAATTGGCCGGACTTTACCGAAGCAATATCTTTTCCACCCCCACTGATAAGAAAAGCGATTTTATCACCATCATCGCTCCGGGGATACGAATGGAAAGGCCCGTCGGGCAGCGTCACCTTTTTTCTCTAGGATACCTGGGAGGTGCGTTCATTTACAGCAAATACTCCAGCCAATCCCATTATGATCAAAACCTCAACGCAGATTTAGCCATCAACCCCAAGGGCAAGCTGTCTATGCGCCTCGGCGACACCTTTCGCCTGGCCACCGAGGAGCGCAACTCCGAGTTCGCCGTGGAGCGGACCTATCTTCGGAACACCCCCTACCTCATGGCCACCTATAGATTGGCCGACCGCTGGAAACTGGAAGGCAACTATCAGCTTGACACCCTGGTGTTCACCAAGAGTGCGGACCGGTTTAACAATTACAACGAGCACATTGCCTCGGCCACGCTCTATTACAAATTGATGCCCAAAACTGCGATATTGGCGCAGTACATTTTCTTTTATCGCGTTTTCCCCTATGTTGCGGAGGACAACGCTTTCGGTTCTTCTCCTTTATTAGGTGTTACCTGGGATCCCACCGCCAAGCTCACCGGCACCATCAAGGCAGGTTTCACCTTCACCAATTATGAAACAAGCGTGGATGGGCGCAATAACAATCCTCAAAATTGGACCCTAAGCGCCCAACTGCTGTACCGCTATAGTAAATACACCAATTTGTCCGTTACCGGCCAAAGGTCGTTCCAACAGGATATTGATTTTTTTAACGCCGGCTATATAAACAGTGGTGTTTGGATAACATTGAACCATGAGTGGAACAAATTTAAGGTGGCCAGCTATGTCTCATTCTTCTATACCAATAACGACTATCTCAGCCCTTCTCCGGACGCGACCGGGCAGTTTCTGACCCGACATGACGACATTGTCGGCATTGGGGTTGGTATGAGCCGGCCGCTAAAAAAATGGCTCAGGGCCCGACTGGCTTACAGTTACGTCAACCGGGATTCCAATTTCATTGGGTATGGTTATAACGACCACAAGGTGTTAGGCGGACTTCAGGCGTCTTTCTAAGCGGCGGGCCCCGGAATTTGAACTGCCTCTTAAAAACCCGAGACGCCGGGCCCCTGGCTTAATTTTTTGCGGGTATTGTTCGATAATCTTTTTCAGGATAATCTATCATGCGGGAAATGAGAAAGTTTTTTGGTTTTCCCGGGAGATATCCCTCTGAGACACCTCATAGTTGAGAACATTGCTATGCGCAAGAAAATCATATGGTTGGGCACAATCCTGATATTGCTATCCCTGGTCATACCGGGTTATGCCCGGG
>JBAQHL010000627.1:0-2280 GCA_049288295.1 Desulfobaccales bacterium | reverse complement strand
TAGGCGGCAGAATCTTGAGAAAAAAACAACTCCGACACTGTCTTGGTCAAGGACGATAAGCAGCTTTCTCTGGAAAGAAAATGCCTTGCCAGACCGGGTGTTTACCCTTAGAATCTGAAAACGGGCGGATACCATGAAAAAGCCGGCAAAGGATTTCCAGAAACTCATTAGTGACGCGGGCCAGGTGGAGCGCATCCTCACCTGCATTGAGTTTTCCAAGGCCCTGGTGAGCGCTTTTGACATGGACACGCTCCTCACTGCGGTGCTGGAGCGCATCAAGGCCCTCATCCCCGCCAGCAACTGGTCCCTCCTGTTGGTGGACCGTCAAGCCCAGGAGCTTTATTTCGCCGTGTCCGTGGGGGTTAACCATGAGCTTTTAAACGGCGTGCGTTTGAAGATGGGGGAGGGCATTGCCGGCACCGTGGCCCAGACCAGGACGCCCATTTTTATTCCCGAAGCCTGTAAGGATGAGCGCTTTTGCCAGAGAGTGGACGATATCACCGGCTATGACACCCGCTCCATCATTGCCCTGCCTCTTTTGGTGCGAGGTGAGGTGGTGGGGGTTTTTGAAGTGATCAACGTGGAAAACCAGAAGTTTTTCCGGGAAAAATACCTGCCCCTCCTGGAAATCCTGGGGGATTACGTGGCCATTGCGGTGGACAATGTCCAGAACCTGCAAAAGCTCCAGGCCCGCACCTTTATTGACGAAGTCACGGGCTTTTACAACACCCGCTACCTGGGCGTCAAATTGGACAAGTTCATCGCTGATGTTCTGGCCCGGGAGGATCAGGAACTTTCCGTGGTCTTCCTGGACCTGGACAATTTCAAACACGTGGTGGACACCCATGGACACCTCAAAGGGACCAAGGTCCTGGCGGAGGTGGCCCGGGTGCTCTACGGGGAACTTTCTCCTGAGGATTCCCTGGTGCGCTACGGTGGCGACGAATATATCGTCCTGCTCCCCAACCGCAGCCAGGAACAGGCCCTGGCCCTGGTGCGCCGTATGCGCCAGGCAATCAAAGCATTCCCCTTCTTAGCGGAAGAAGGCCTCAACCTCAAGCTCACCGCCAGCTTCGGCATCGCCACCCTGCCCCAGGACGCCCGGGACAAGGAGACGCTTCTGCTCATCGCCGACCGGGCCATGTACGGCAGCAAGGGCCGGGGCAAGGACTGCATCGTCATGGGCCGGGACCTCACCCCGGCGCCGGAGGATTAGGGTCAGGTGTCCAGAAATCTCCTGGAACTCGCCCGGGAAGTCCTCACCATTGAAGCCGAGGGCATCGCCCACCTGGTTCAGAAGCTGGACAAAAGTTTTGTCAAAGCGGTTGACCTGGTTTTTAGAGCCCGGGGCCGGGTAATCCTCACAGGGGTGGGCAAATCCGGGATTGTGGCCCGGAAACTGGTGGCCACCTTCAACTCCACCGGCACCCCGGCCCTGTTTTTACACCCGGTGGAAGCCATGCACGGCGACCTGGGTATGGTCTCCCGGGACGACGTCATTCTGGCCCTGTCCAACAGCGGCGAAACCCAGGAGCTCACCATTTTGCTGCCCAGCTTAAAGCGCCTGGGGTCGCCCCTCATTACCTTTACGGGGAAGCCCGGCTCCACCCTGGGGCGGGCGAGCCGGGTGGTCATCGACACCGGGGTGCCCCGGGAGGCCTGCCCTTTGGGGTTGGCGCCCACGGCCAGCACCACGGCCATGCTGGCCATGGGGGACGCCCTGGCGGTGGCGCTCCTGACCAAACGGGGCTTTAAGGCCAGTGATTTTCAGCGGTTTCACCCGGGAGGGAGTCTCGGGGCCCGCCTTGCCCTCGCCATCCGGGAGGTCATGCTCACCGGGGACAAAATACCTTTGTCCCGGCCGGAAGAGCCCCTTTCCCTGGTCCTTCAGGAGATGGGCGCCAAAAACCTGGGGGCCATCCTGGTGGTGGACCTGGGGAATGCCCTCATGGGCATCATTACTGACGGCGACCTCCGCCGGGCCCTGGTGAAATTCGGCCAGATTTTGGACAAACCGGCCCGGGAGATTATGACCCGCCATCCTCAGGCGGTGTCCCCGGAAACCCTGGCCTCCCAGGCGCTCACGCTCATGGAGCAAAAGGCCATCATGGTGCTGCCGGTGGTGGATGATAACGGTAAAGTCCTGGGCATCGTCCATCTCCATGATTTGTTGGGCCGGGGGGAGTTTAAGTTTACCACTTGAACTACGAAGAAGTAATTTTTGGTTTCCAACCTTTGGAGATCGTTCTATGTATATTGTTGAACTAGAATACCCAGGTA
>JBAQHL010000626.1:0-2557 GCA_049288295.1 Desulfobaccales bacterium | reverse complement strand
CCTGGGGATCTACACCTATGAAGGTCAGTTTCTGGACAGAGAACCCCAGATGGTGCGCCCCGATGAGGTGGGGCTCAGCGAAAAGCTCATCGCCGGTTCGTCCCGCCGGCCCTGTGAACTGCAGGAGACCCTGCGCCAGGGACGCCGGGTGGCCCAGGTGCTGGTCGACCTGGTGAAAAAGGCCCAGGCAGGCGAGCTTTATGGCGCCAAGGATGCCTGCATGGTTGATCCCAGTCTTTGCACCGGTTGCGGTTTGTGCAAGGAAATTTGCGACTGCGGCGCCATTGCCCCGGTGGAAGGGGGCGGGGGCGGCATTCCCCGGACCGTGGACCCCATGGTCTGCACCGGCGGGGGCACCTGTGCGGCATCCTGCCCCCATCTGGCCCTGACTGTGCAAACCAGGCCCCTGGTGCGGCGTGAGGCCCGGGCCGGGGCCTTGGCCCAGAGACTGGGAGAAAATGAGGTCATGGGCTATGCCTGTTCCTGGGGCGCGGCCGCCGCGGCCGACCATGCGGGGCTCCAGCGGCTGGCCTATAGTCCCCGCTTCTATCTCCTCAGGATGCGTTGTATCGGGGAGCTTGATCCCGTGGTCATGGGGCGGGCCTTCCGGGACGGGGCCAATGGTCTTTTGCTGCTCGGGTGCAAACCGGAGACCTGTCACCACAGTTACGGCCTGGACCACACCTGGAGCCGCTCCTTGATGCTTAAAAAGCTCCTGGAGTTGAGCGGTCTGGAGCGGGACCGCATTGCCCTGGCTCACGGCGACCTCAACGATCCCCTGCAGCTTACCCGGACCATCGATACCTTCGTGGCCACCATAGACCGGCTGGGACCCATCAAGAGAGACCCCAAAACCCAGTCCAAGGTCCAGGCCATGTATGACACGCTCCACAATCCCCGGGTGCGCTGGGTGCTGGGGGCCAGCCTGCGGCGGCCCTGGGAAACCGCTTATCCGGCCGATCAACGTCACGCCATGGAATACGACATGACCCTGACGGACGTCATTACGGAGGAGTTTTGCCGGACCCGCATCACCAATCTCCTCAAACAGGAGGGCAGGGTGATGCTTTTGGAGGAGATGCTGGAGGCCCTGGAAGTGGAGAAGAAACGGGCGGTGTCCTGTCTCAAGGACCTGTCCAGCGAGGGCATCGTCTCCAGGATTTTCAAGGACAGAGTTCCATATTACAGCATGTTTTAGGGCGGTGGGGCGGCTGGAACCCCGCCGCCCGGCTTTCTTCCCCTCCACCCCTGAACGTTGGGGTGTGGAGATGACGGAGGAGTTATGAAAACCTTTTATCATCTCATGAAAGAGGTTCAGGAACCGGGTCTTTGTCACCACTGCGGCGGCTGCGTCACCTTTTGCACGGCCATAAATTACGGCGCCCTGGAATTGGACCCAGAGGGCCGGCCCCGTTACAAAGACAAAGACAAGTGTATTGAATGCGGCCTGTGCTACTCAATCTGCCCGGTTATCAATGAACTGGACGAGGAAACCAAAAAATTTGTCTCCTGGAGCGCGCCCATCGGCCGGGTTCTGAAAATGTCGGTGGCCCGGGCCAAGAACCAGGAAGTTCGGGCCATGGGCACTGACGGCGGGGTGGTGACCGGTTTGCTCCTCCATCTGTTGAATAAAGGCCGCATCGACGGGGCCGTGGTCAGCAAGAAAGTGGGTCCTTTCCGGCGGGAACCCTGGCTGGCCCAAACCCGGGAGGAAATCCTGGAGGCCGCCGGCTTCCATTTCGACACCTCCCACGGCATGAGTTTGTTCTCCGAGGCTTATTCCACGTACTCCCCCTCCATTATGCAACTGGAGCAGGTGGCCAAAAAGCGCCTGAAAAGGGTGGCCTTTGTGGGCACTCCCTGCCAGATCAACACGCTGAGACGCATGGAGGTCCTGGGGATTGTGCCTTCGGACTCCATCAAGTACTACCTGGGGCTTTTTTGCACCGGCAATTTTTTCTTCGGCGAGGAGGAGCGCCGGCACCTGGAAAAGCTCGGCAATTTTACGTGGGAGGACGTTCACAAGATCAATCTCAAAGAAGAGCTCATGATTCACCTGCGCAACCAGGAGGTCCGCAGCATCCCCTTGCAGCAACTGGACTTCATGAAACGGCACGCCTGCCATTACTGTGACGACTACTCCGCCGAATTTGCCGACCTCTCTTTCGGGGGCATCGGGGCGGAGGAGGGCTGGACCACGGTGGCCATCCGCACCCCCATCGGCAGGGCCATTTTTGCGGACGCCAGTGGGGTGGAGCTTGAGGAGTATGAGAACGTTGATAATTCGCAGTTTGCGGACCGGGTAATGTCCAAGGTGTTGGATTGGTCCTTGAAGAAAAAGATGAAGGCCCACAAGGAGCAGGAGACTTTACGGCAGGCGCTGGCCTCAGCCTGATGAAAGGTCCTGGCGGCGGAGCCTGTGGTTAGCAGGGGAGGTCTAGGCCCGCCGCCAGGAGGATTCTGGTTGTTGGGTAAGACCAGGTGAAATCTCTCGGGAATGCCTAAATAAACGGCAATCCCCAAAAATTCCCTCCCCCTTGAAGGGGGAGGGTTAGGG
>JBAQHL010000625.1:0-3887 GCA_049288295.1 Desulfobaccales bacterium | reverse complement strand
GCCATCCGCCTGAAACTGGAGAAGTATCTCCCCATATTCTTATTAAACATGAAGCGGGCCACCATCCTGCTCGTTATTCTTCTGGGATACGGCAGCTATCGCCTGATCGGTCCCTCGGCCATGCTGGTGGATATGGGCCTGATCGCCTTTTGCGGCGTTATGCAGTTGGTGCCCGCCATCCTGGGGGCGTTATACTGGCGGGACGCCACCAGGGCCGGAGCCATAGCCGGTTTATCCCTGGGGTTTGGCCTCTGGGTTTATACTCTCATCTTTCCCTACTTGATTAATGCTGGCTGGTTCCCGGAAAGTATTATCAAGGCGGGGCCCTGGGGCCTGTCATGGCTGAAGCCCACGGCCTTCCTGGGTCTGGCCAGCCTGGACGACCTTTCCCACGCCTTTTTCTGGTCCATGTTTTTCAATGTGGGCGCCTTTGTGGGCGTATCGCTCCTCACCAGTCCCTGTCCGGAGGAGGAGGAGCAGGCCCGGCGTTTTGTCCAGGTTTTCGAACTCGAAAAGGGGACTCGGGATAAACGCTTTACCTTCCTCCCCAGATTGGAAGAGTTTACCCTGTTCATGGGGAAGTTCATCGGCCTTCGCAAAGCCAAAGAGGCCAGCCAGACTTTTGCGCGGAAAGTGGGCAGCCCGGAACAGGATTGGGGCGATAAGGAAAAGGTGGAGTTGGCCAATTTTGTGGAGCGCACCATTGCCGGCTCCATAGGTCCGGCCGCGGCCCGGGTGATCGTGGAAAGCTATCTTTCGGGGCTGGGCTCCCGCATGGAAGATGTTTTTGACCTTTTCGGCAAGGTCTCCAGTTCTCTGGCGGAAAGCGAAGAAAAACTCAAAAGGCGGGCGGCGGAACTGTCGGTGCTCTATGAGGCGGCGCGGAGGCTGGCCTCCTCCATGCACATACCCAACCTCCTGGAGGGGGTGCTTGATCTGCTGGTGGAGCGGTTGGGTATTGAAAAATGCGCCATCCGCCTCTTGGGGCAAGACGGCCTGCTGCATATGAAGAGCTCACGGGGGCTGGGACCGGAGGCTCAGGATCAGGCCATCGACCCCCCGTTCCCATCACTTCTGAGGGAGTGCCTGTCCTCCTCCCAGGCGATTTCCGTGTCCGACATATCCCAGGTGACAGACCGCCTTCAGGGGCTGTTGAAAGAGGAAATTCAGGCTTCCCTGCTGCTGGCGCCCTTGACCACGGAAACCCGGACCATCGGGGTGTTGACGGCCGTCAGCCGGAAAAAAGGGGCGTTTGCCAAGGAGCACGTGGGCTTTTTTCAGTCCCTGGCCGGTCAGTTGGGGCTGGCGGTCCTCACCGCCACCATGGAAGAGGATTTGCGTCTTGATGAATCCCGCCTCGAAGCGGTATGGCAACTCAGTCAGATGACCCAGGCCACCCTGAAAGAAATCACCGATTTCACCCTGGAGGAGGGGGTGCACCTCACCAGGAGTTCCGTGGGGTATCTGGGCTTCGTGAATGAAGACCAAACCATGCTGACCATGCATTCCTGGCAGAGAGCCATCCCGGGTCAGGGCTTGCAGGCCTATAAACCTATGAGCTATTTTTTGGAGAGTTCCGGACTCTGGCGGGATGTCGTGCGCCAGCGCCGGCCCAGCATTATTAACAGAAAAGACCCCAGATACGGGGAAATGGACCTTCCTGAGGGTTTTGCCGGCATGCATCGACATCTGCATATTCCGCTGATGGATGGCGACCGGGTCATTGCGGTGGCTGGTGTTGGTGGGAAAGAAGAAGAATATGATGAGGCCGATGTCCGCCAGTTTACCCTGCTGATAAACGGCATGTGGTGGCAGATCAAGCGCAAACGGGCTGAAGAGGCCTTGACCGCCGAGAGAAAGCTCCTCATTCACACCTGCATGGATGGAATTTTAGCCTATGATACAGTCGGCACCCTTTTCACTTTCAATGAGACGGCAGCCAGAATCCTGGGGTATGAACCCGAAGAAGTCATCGGCAAAATGAATATCCGGGAACTGTTCGCCCCCGGCCAGGCCGAGGAAATCGATAAAAAAATCCACGATCCCGAGTATGGCGGGCCAGGCATCATCGAGAATTACGAGACCATCGGGCGCCATAAGGACGGCTCCCTCATCCCCATCTGGCTGAGCGCCCGGGTATTTTATGAAGATCACCGGGAGATCGGCGTTATGGGGCACTTTCGTGACCTCCGGGAACGGAAACGCATGGAGGAGGAGTTGTTGCGGAGTGAACGCCTGGCCGCCCTGGGGAATATGGCGGCGCATATCAGCCATGAAATCAAAAATCCCCTGATGCTCATCGGGGGCTTTGCCCGCCAGGTTTTAAAGGACACCGGCCAGGAGCAGCAAGCCAACCGGGAAAAATTGCAGATTATCGTGGATGAGGTCAAGCGCCTGGAAAGCTTTCTGGTGGAAGTGGGGGGCTACGCCAAGTTATCCGAGCCCAATCTGGCGCCGGGAGACATGAATGACCTGATTCGAGACCTGTGCCAACGTCTGGAGCCGAGCCTTCAAGAGGGCGGCATCCAGTTGGTGCTGGACCTGGCCCCAAACCTTCCCCCGACCAGGTTTGATCCCGTGCACATGCGTCAGGCCCTGTTAAATATCGCCAAAAACGCCATTGAAGCCATGGAAAAAGGAGGAACCCTGACCATTGTCAGCAAGCCCGGGGCTAGTGGGATTGAGCTGGAAATTGCCGATACCGGTGAGGGTATTCCCCCCGATCGCCTCAACAAAATTTTTCAGCCCTTTTATTCCACCAAGGCCAAGGGGAGCGGCCTGGGCCTGGCCATCACCCAGAAGATCATCGAGGCCCATAACGGGGAGATCACCATTGAGAGCGAACCGGGGAAAGGCACCCGGGTGCTGATTTCTCTTTAGGGATGGTGGTTTTCAACCCCAGGTTACCCATATAAGGGCAATTTTTAAGACGAGTATGGGGAGAGCTTATGTTCACGACCAGGATCATCACCAGCATCCTCTTAATCCCTTTGATACTTCTCGTGGTTATGCCGGGAAACTGCGCCGGGGAGTCGGCGGCCGCAGCCGGCAACCCTGACAAGAACGTTGCGAGGAAAAAAGCCATGGAGGGAACTTCAACAACCGCGGTGGCCACTCTGGCGGGGGGCTGTTTTTGGTGTGTAGAGGCGGATTTTGAAAAGGTCCCCGGGGTCCTCAAGGTGATTTCCGGGTATACCGGCGGCAGCCAGGAAAATCCTACGTATGAGAATTACGCCAACTCCGGCCATATTGAGGCCGTGCAAATTATGTATGATCCCGAAAAGGTTACCTACCAGGAACTGCTGGAGTATTTCTGGCGGCATGTGGACCCCACCGATGCCGGGGGGCAATTCGTGGACCGGGGGCCGCAATATCGCAGCGCCATTTTTTACCATGAAAACGAGCAGAAGCGTATAGCTGAGGAGTCCAAAGCCGCGTTGAGCCGGTCAGGACGCTTTAAAAAACCCATTGTCACTGATATTCTGCCCTTCTCAAGGTTCTATCCGGCGGAGGATTACCACCAGGACTACTACCGGACCCATGCCACCAAGTACAAGTTCTATCGGTGGAATTCCGGCCGGGACCAATTCCTCCAGGAGATGTGGGGGAAAAAATGAGTGGGGTGATAGGAAAACACGGTTTTGAAAGAGGTTCTGTAAGCTATTGCAAAACCCCGGATCTCGGTGCTTTGTCATTCTGAGCGAAGCGAAGAATCTAATGTTTTTTAGAAGCTCTAGATCCTTCACTCCGTTCAGAATAACGCAAAAACTGGTTTTGCAGGAACTTCTAATAAGTCAGAAGGGGGGTCTCTCTCAGGTAGCGGTTGTCTCTTAGTTCGGCCAGGATAAAGTGGGCCACGTCGGCCCGGGAAATCTTGCCGGCGGTGA
>JBAQHL010000624.1:0-2061 GCA_049288295.1 Desulfobaccales bacterium | reverse complement strand
GTTTCTGGCCGGCAATATCCAGGGAGTCAGTGGCGTGAAGGTCGACAACCTGACCTTGCCGGCAGGCGCAGAAAGGGATGACCGGCCCATCCTCGCTCTTTCCTCAACTGGCGAGTTAGTGAAGAAGGTGCAGGCCAAGGTTGGAGCTGGTGCGGATGGCATCTTTGGGCCAAAAACAGAGGCCGCCGTGCGCGCCTTCCAAAGCGCTCATGGCCTTGATCCTGACGGGATTGTCGGACCCAAAACCTGGAGGGCGTTGGACAGCGTTTAATAATCCGGTTCCCCCGCCTTGAGAGGCCGATGGCCAAGGACATGGGGCACCAACTTGCAGGCGGCGCCTGTGTCCTTGCCCCCGCCGTCATGCTGTTGGGCTCCGGCCTGTTGAGCTTGGCCGGATAAAGGAGGTTCAGGAAGAGTTAGTAAGTCATTCCCTCTGAAAGAGAACCTCAGGCAGGGTCACCATGGCCCTGCCTTTTGTTGTTGGGGAGTGGGAGTAGTTGATTGCTTGCCACTATACGCCCTTCCCATTTTTTCCAGATATCGACTCGATAACCGAACGTTTGGGTTAGGCTCATCCCATTTTGCATATCCTCGTTGGAAATAACCATTCCCTGGTTTACATTGAGGTCATGCCCTCCCCATCCTCTGGCGATATAGAGCGATTTCACTTCCGACACCTCCATCCCCAGGTCAAGCTGGGCACGGCCAGTGATCGGTATGCTGGTTGGCTGGGGCAGATATACACCGAAGAACGCTATCAAGGCCGCATAACTCAACGCACCAAAGTGGTGGGGGAACACAAATTCACCGAAGAAGTCCTGCCGGTGGACAGTGTCGCCGAGTATTTCCAGCACTTCCCCATCCTGGAAATCGACTTCACCTTCTACCGCCTGCTCAAAGACCAGCACGGCAAGCCCACCCAAAACTTTCAGACCCTGAAAGCCTATAGCCAGAACTTGCGGGAGGGAGACGCTCTCCTCCTTAAGGTGCCTCAGGCAATTACGGCCCCCAGGTTAAGGCGCGGCGGCCAATATGAGGATAACCCTGCCTACCTTAATCCCGATGTCTTCAGACACCAGTTTTACGAGCCTGCCACTGAACTCCTGGGCCCATCCCTGGCCGGCTTCATCTTTGAGCAGGAGTACCTGACCAAGCAGGATAGACCGCCGGTAACCGACAGGGCCACCGCACTGGACAAGTTCTTCCAGGGAATTCCCCGGGACAACCGCTACCATCTGGAGTTACGCACCGACCTGTACTTGAGGGAACCGGTCTTTGAAGTTCTGGAGAAACATGGGATGGGGCAGGTTTTGTCCCACTGGACCTGGCTGCCGCCGTTGAGGAAACAGCTAATTAATTAAGGCTGGGGGCAGGTTCTTCAATGCCGGCAAACAATGCATTATCAGGCTGCTGACGCCCCTGGGCATGCGCTACGATGAATCCTACATCCAAGCCCATCCTTTCGACAGGCTGGTGGAGGGCATGCTGCACCCGGAAATGATCCTGGAGACCGTGGACCTTATGTGGCAGGCGGTTAACCAGGGGGTCACGGTCAATGTCATCATCAACAACCGGGCCGGGGGTAGCGCCCCCCTGCTGGCCCAGCTGATTGCCGGGAAGTTTCTTAAAAGATTGGCACCTGCGACCAAGCCAAAGGGGCAACTGAGCTTGTGGGACGCCTAACCAGGTAGCTGCAGAACAATCCACAGGGGCAGACCGCCCAACACAAAAATAGTAATGAATCCAATAGGTATTTAAATATGCGCATAGCCTGTTTTCTATAACTATGCGGTTAACCGCATAGTCTTAAAAGGCTTAAGATTTTGATGAATACTTCTCCACTTCCCTCGCTATCTGAGTTGTTTCCCATGTTGCCGGATCAAACCATCGTTGAAACCGCTTGCGCATGGCTTCGGCGGCGGGCTGACCCGCCAGCATCTCCCGCAGCAACTCCAGCAGCTTTCCTTCCCGAGTCTCGGGACCAGCTGAGATACGGTAATACACGCAGAAACGGTCCCGCCTGCCCGTCACCAGGCCCGCACGGGAGAGAGTCTGCAGGTG
>JBAQHL010000623.1:0-3209 GCA_049288295.1 Desulfobaccales bacterium | reverse complement strand
GTCTCCCAGACGATCTGCCGTCGGAAGCCATCCAGGAAAAAGAATATTGCCGGCAAGAAGGGCTCAAGTCCATCATCTCCTTGCCTCTGCAGGTGGCAGACAATGTTTTGGGGGTCATAAATTTCAGCACCCTGCAGGAACATGTGGACTGGTCCCGGTATCCGGTGCCGCGGCTTAGTCTGGTGGCCGAAATTTTTGCCAACGCTTTAGGGCGACAGAGGGCGTCTGAAAGCTTACAGGAACAAGAGCAGAGCTACCGCATCGTGGCCGACTTCACGTACGACTGGGAATATTGGGAGAATCCGGATGGCAGTCTGCGTTATGTCTCCCCTGCCTGCGAACGCATTTCCGGCCATCCGGCCGAGGAGTTCCTGAGCCGCCCCCAGCTTGTGCGGGAGATAATCATACCCGAAGATAGACAACTCTGGGATGACCATCAAGAGGGGATCAGGCAGGCGCCAGACCATCATGAAATTCAGTTTCGCCTGCAAAGGCCGGATGGCGATATCCGCTGGATCGAGCATGACTGCCAACCGGTACACAGCAGCCGGGGGGAGTTCCTGGGTTTTCGGGCCAGCAACCGGGATATCACCGCGCGGAAACAAACCGAGATAAAGGAACAGCAGCATCGGGATGAACTGGCCCACGTCATGCGGGTGGCCACCCTGGGCGAGTTGACCGCGTCTTTAGCCCACGAATTTAACCAACCCTTGAATGCCGTGTTAAACAACGCCCAGGCCGCACTGCGTTTTCTGAATCGGGAACAGCCGGATTTTGCCGAGGTGGATGCCGCGCTTAAGGACATTGCCCGGGACGGCAAAAGGGCCAGCGCGGTTATCCAGCGGCTGCGAAGCTTTTTGAAACCGGGTCTGGTCTATCCGGAGGCGGTGGACATCAACGGCGTCATCCACGAAGCCGTGGCCCTGGTTCAAAACGAGTTGCTGTCCCGACGCATCACAGCCCGCTTCGACCTGGCCCCTGACCTGCCCCCGGTCCGGGGGGACCGTATCCAGCTGCAGCAGGTGGTCCTGAATCTGCTCTTAAACGCCATGGAAGCCATGAAGCCGGCAGCAAAGACTGCCCCGGAGATTCATCTGAAAACCGGGCAGGAAAGCCCGGATCAGATAACGGTAAGCCTCAAGGACAATGGCAAAGGGTTGTCATCTGAGGAATTGGAAAAAATTTTTGAGCCCTTCTGGACCAGCAAAGCTGAAGGCCTGGGTCTTGGTCTGTCCATCAGCCGCTCCATCATCTCGGCCCATAACGGCAAAATGTGGGCCCGGCCCAATGCGGACCGGGGCGTCACTTTTCTTTTCACCTTGCCGCTCTATCAGGGGGATGGCGATGAACCCCAAACAAGCAACGGTTCACGTAATTGATGACGACCCGTCGGTTCGCGCCGGCCTGGCCAGGTTGCTCAAATCAGTGGGCTTGACGGTCAAGGTCTTCGCCTCGGCCACGGAGTTTCTGGACCAGGCCGCCCCGGAGCAACCGGGATGCTTGATCGTGGATTTGCGCATGCCCGCCATGAGCGGCCTCGAGTTGCAAGAGCAATTAAAATCCCGCCACCAGGACCTGCCAATCATTTTTCTCACGGCCTACGCCACAGTGCCGGCCAGCGTCAGGGCCATGAAACACGGCGCCCTGGATTTCCTGGAAAAGCCGGTGGATGACCAGGTGCTCCTGGACGCCGTTTCCCAGGCCATAGAAAGGGACCGGGAAAACAGGCTCAAACGCGCCGAAGCGAAGGCCGTCCAGGATCGCCTGAGCTCCCTGACCCCCCGGGAATATGAGGTCCTCACCCTGATCATTACCGGCCGTCTCAATAAGCAGGTCGCCTATGAGTTGGGGACCACCGAGAAAACCATCAAAGTCCACCGGGCCCGCATCCTGGAAAAGATGAACTGCGACTCTCTGGCGCAACTGGTGCGGCTGGCCGAAAAAGCCGGCATCCGTTAGACCAAAGTCCAATAGGCATTGGACCAAAGTCCAATAGTAATTCGTTCTCTCACCCTTACATTTATCCTAACCAGTAATTAATCCTGATTTTATCTAAACCTTTCTTGCAGGTGTGCGCCTGGAAGGCTCTCGCAACTTCTGCTTCCTCAGACGCCCGCGCTTGAGACTGCTGAGCTTATGACCAAAGCCGCTTCCAGGGTCTATGTGGTGGACGATGACACTTCGTCCCGTAAGGCCTTAGGGCGGCTGCTCAAGTCAGCCGGCTTTCGAGTTAGGCTCTTTACTTCGGCCCATGAATTACTGGATTCCGGCCCGGTTGAAGCAGAAGAGATGCTCATCCTGGACGTGCGCATGCCGGGGATCAACGGTCTGGAATTGCAAAAACGATTGACAGCTGGCGGCAAGGCTTTGCCCATCATCTTCCTCACGGCTTTTGAAGACCCCCGGGCCCGTAGTGAGGCGCTCAAGCACGGCGCAGTCGCCTTTCTTATGAAGCCGGTGGATGAGGAGGTGTTGTTCGAGGCCATCAGAAAAGCCGAGGCCATGGAGAGGACGAAGCCATTGCCTTGATTTCACCAAATATAACATGGAGTTAACGTTTCACCAGGAGGCTTGACGTGGATACTTTATATTTCCTCATCGGTGCCCTGGCCGTGTTCATCGCTTTGGTGTTCTTCGGTTTCATCTTGCTCGTCTGGGGATTAAGGCAACTTTTCATCATCAGGAATCAAAACGACGCAATTATCTCCTTTTTGCAGCAGATTTCCGTGAGCATCTGGAACGAACCTCATTCACAGGCCAGGCTCGGGGAAGGTAACCGGGACACCGCCGTCTCACTGGAGCGGGGTTTAAAAATGAATCGCCAGGTTCAGGGTTAGAAGCGGAGAGTATTCCAACCTGGGATCAATGAGTGAGGGCAGGATCTTAAGGCATTAGCAAAAAAGGAGGATTGTTTTGCATGGATTACCAAATGCTTATCAAGAATCTGATGTCACAGGGAGTGGATATCGGCCTGAAAGTGCTGGGGGCCATTATCGTCTGGATCGTGGGCTCCTGGCTGATCTCCTTCACCAATAATCTGTTAATCCGGTCACTGAGCGGCAAAAAGGTGGATGAAACGCTGGTCAAGTACGCCTCCTCGGCCCTCAACATCCTGTTAAAACTCATTCTGATCGTCGCCGTCTTCAGCTACTTCGGCTTTCAGACCACCACCATCGCCGGTCTTCTGGCCGGTGTCGGTCTGGCCATCG
>JBAQHL010000622.1:0-4826 GCA_049288295.1 Desulfobaccales bacterium | reverse complement strand
GTCCGATTCATCAAGGGACAATACGTTATCTGCAATCTTTTCAAGGGCTTCTGGGATCATAGACAGTGAGAGGCACCTTTCTTGGGTAGGAGTTACTTGACCTAACTATACTTAAATAAACCAGAAGGTATGTCAATAAAAATATTACTGCATTTGTGATAAAAAATCAAGAATTTCGACCAGGCGTTCGGCCTCGGCCTGGAGGATAGCCTCCCCTTGGGCAGCGCTGGCTGCGCCCGGGTCGCCCCACACTCCTCCGGGCCAGTGGCGGCGCTTGTCCCGCACCAGGACATACCTGGGAAAGGCGGGCCACTCGGCCGGGGCGCTGCCTTCCACCAGGTGGGGATAGGCTGCCAGCATTAAAGCCGTTTCCACTTCTCCGGCGTGGGAATCGCCTTTGGTCTTTACCAGTTCGGGGCGGGCCGCCACCACTTCCCTAAGCAGGTCCAGGATATTGACCACCGCCACCCGCACCTCCGGCAGTTCGGCCAGGAGGGTCTCGCCGGCCTCCACCAGGGCCGCCATGTGGGTGCCCCCGGCATGCCCGCTCATAATCACCACCTGGCGCAAACCCTGCCGGTAAAACTCCCGGCCCAGTTCCGTTACCAGGGCTCTGAGGGTGTCCCCGGAGATGGATATGGTGCCGGGATGCTCCCGGGTGGAGCGGCACAACCCGTAAAAGACCGGGGGGGCCACCAGGACCGGCCGCAACTCTGACGCCCGGCGGGCCACTTCCAGGGCGTGGAAGGTGTCGGTGCCCAGGGGCAGGTGGGGCCCGTGTTCTTCCAGCGAACCGAGCGGCAGCACCACGGTGCCCTGGGTCCGGACCCAGGTGTCAAACTCCGGCATGCGCAGGTTTTCCCAGTGGAGCATTGGCAACTCCTCGTCCTGTGTTGATTCATACCCCAGCCTTCTTTTCCGATCAAGGAGATATTTCTGTACACTCAGGAAAAAATGCTTGACTCCCCTTTTGGCGATGCGATATAAAACACCGAAAGATTGTACAAAAAAGTACAAGGAGCCCGCCTTTGGAACTCCCTGAGGCCCTGACCGATTTCACCTACGTCCTGGTGTTCCTGGTGGTCGCGGCCCTATTTGCCCTGGGGCCACTGGTCATCGCTTACTTTATCGCTCCTCGCAGTTACGGCGCCGCCCGTGATGAAATTTACGAATGCGGCATGCCCATTCTTGGCAGCGCCTGGATCCAGGTGCCCGTTATCTACTACCTTTTTGCCCTGCTGTTTCTGGCCTTTGACGTGGATGTGCTCTTTCTGTTCCCCGTACTCTTGGCCTACGGCAAGGGCTATGTCTGGCGGGATTTTATTGAAATCACCATTTTTATCGGTATTCTCTCCCTGGTGATTATCTACGCCTGGTGCAGGGAGGTTTTCACTTGGAAACGAAAACCGGAGCGCCTTTAATTCACTTCGGCCTCCTCGAGGAGGCCTTAAATTTGGCCCGGGCCAATTCTTTATGGCCCCTGACCTTCGGTCTGGCTTGCTGCGCCATTGAAATGATGGCGGCGGGCGCGGCCCGCTTCGATCTGGACCGGTTCGGGGCCGGGGTCTTCCGGCCCTCTCCCCGTCAGTGCGACCTCATGATCGTGGCCGGCACCATCAGCAAGAAAATGGGCCCCGCGGTGGTGCGCCTCTGGGAGCAAATGCCCGCCCCCAAGTGGGTCATTGCCATGGGCAACTGCGCCATCTCCGGCGGGCCCTTTTACTATCCCGACCAGTATGCCATCATCCCCGGAGCCGACCTGATCATCCCTGTGGACGTGTATGTGCCTGGGTGCCCGCCCCGGCCCGAAGGCCTCATCGAAGGCATTCTCGTCCTGGAGGAAAAAATCACCAAGCGGGGCCGCTTGAGGAAATTCAGAGATGTTACGGGATAATATCCAAAAAGTCCTGGCGCCCTTAAATCTGGAGCAGGTAGCCGTCGGCGACTACGCCAAAACAGGGTATCACCTGGACGCGAGCGCCGCCCCCGACCAGATGCCGGCCGTGGCCCAGGCCCTGCTGGACTTGGGCTGCTTCCTGGAGTCCCTTTCCGGGTTGCACTACCGTGAGCACTTCACCCTGGTGTATCACTTTGCCAACTTCCAGGAGTTGTGCCGCCTTGCCGTGCACGTCAAGGTGCCCTTCGATCAGGAGGCCCCCAGTATCAGCCATATCTATCCCGGGGCCAACTGGTATGAACGGGAGGCCTATGACCTCTACGGCATCCGCTTCTCCGGGCACCCGGACCTCCGGCGCATTCTCTTGCCCTTTGATGCGGATTTTCACCCCTTGCTGAAAAAATTTGAAGAGAGCCCGGCCGATGCTTGAGCGTGGATTAGAAGAAAAAACCTACGTCCTCAATCTGGGCCCCCAGCACCCCAGCACCCACGGGGTGCTCCGGGTGGAGCTCGAAATGGAGGGCGAGTTCATCACCAAGGCGGACCCGGATATCGGCTACGGCCACCGGGGCCACGAGCACATGGCGGAGAACCGCACCTACGCGCAATACCTGCCCAACATGAGCCGGGTGGACTATCTTCACGCCCTGGCCTACAATCAGGGCTATTGCATGGCGGTGGAAAAGCTCCTGGAACTCCAGGTCCCTGAACGGGGCGAATTTATCCGGGTCATTACCGCCGAGCTCAACCGCCTTACCAGCCACCTCCTCTGGGTCGGGGCCTATCTTATGGACCTGGGCGCCTTCACCCCGTTCCTGTATTGCTTTGACGACCGGGAACACGCCCTGGACCTCCTGGACTATCTCACCGGCTCCCGCCTGACCTATTGTTTTTACCGGTTCGGGGGCGCGCCGGTGGACATCGACGACGACTTCACCGAGGGCTGCCGCAAGTTCGTCAAGCGCCTGCGCAGCCGCTGGGTGGATTACGACAACCTGGTGACCAAAAACGTCATCTTCATCCACCGCACCCGGGATGTGGGCGTCATCACCCAGGAACAGTGCATCAAGTACGGGCTCACCGGCCCCATGGTGCGGGGCAGCGGCCTCCCCTATGACATCCGCCGGAGCGAGCCTTACTCGGTTTACCCCCTGTTCGATTTCGAGATCCCCATCGGCGAGCATGGCGACGTCATGGACCGGTATCTCGTGCGCATGCGGGAAATGGAGCAGAGCCTGCGCATCATCGAACAGGCCCTGGACAAGCTCCCCGCCGGTCCCATCATGGCGGAAAAAGTTCCCAAGCGGATCAAACCCGCGGCCGGTGAAGTCTACACCGCGGTGGAAGCCGCCCGGGGCGAATTCGGCTGTTACATTGTCAGCGCCGGCGACACCAAACCTTACCGGATCAAGCTCCGGGTGCCCTCCTTCGGCAACTTGAGCATTCTCCCGGAAATTGCGGTGGATACCCTGGTGGCGGACCTGGTGGCCATCCTGGGCTCCATCGACGTGGTCGTGCCGGAAATTGACCGGTAACTGGACGGGCTATCATGGAATGTATCACGCAACCCGCATTGGCAGTGAGCGCTCCAGCAGGAGTTAGCATCTTGGGCATGCTGGCCGGCGTCATCGGGGTGGTGACCCTGGTGGCGGTGAACGCCCTGTTCCTCATCTGGATGGAACGGAAAGTCTCGGCCCACATGCAGTTGAGGCCCGGACCCATGGAAGTGGGCTGGCACGGCGCCATCCAGACCGTCGCCGACGCCCTCAAACTCATGGGCAAAGAGCTCATCACCCCGAAGGACGTGGATCGCTGGGTCTATCTGGCGGCGCCCATCGTGGTTTTCCTGCCGGTGC
Source organism: Desulfobaccales bacterium (assembly GCA_049288295.1). Lineage (GTDB taxonomy): Bacteria > Desulfobacterota > Desulfobaccia > Desulfobaccales > 0-14-0-80-60-11 > JBGSLA01. Next base: position 1,073 of record JBAQHL010000622.1, on the reverse strand, counting down.
TGCTCTCCTTTCTGGTGATTCCCTTTTCCCAAAGCCTCGTCATCCGGGACATGAACGTGGGGGTCTTGTTGATCCTGGCCTTCGCCGCCCTGACGGTATTGGCCGTCCTCATGGCCGGCTGGGCTTCCAACAATAAGTATTCCGTGTTTGGCGCCATCCGCTCGGTGGCTCAGAACATCGCCTACGAGATTCCCCTGCTCATTACCCTGATGAGCATCATCATCATGGTGGGGTCTTTAAGCCTGGTGGATATTGTCAACGCCCAGAGCCAATACTGGTTCGTCCTGGTGCAGCCCGTAGCCTTTATTCTCTATCTCACCTGCGCCACCGCTGAGACCAACCGGGCGCCCTTCGACCTTCCCGAAGCGGAGAGCGAACTGGTGGCCGGCTTCCACACGGAATACAGCGGCATGCGCTTCGCCCTCTTTTTCCTGGCGGAATACACCAACATGTTTATCGTGGCCGCCATTGCCACTGTCTTTTTCCTGGGCGGCTGGCAGGGGCCTTTTTTGCCGGGCATTGTCTGGTTCTTCCTCAAGGTGTATTTTGTCATCTTTGTCATCATGTGGTTCCGGTGGACCTTTCCCCGGGTGCGCTTCGACCAGCTCATCACGTTCGCCTGGAAGATTCTCATTCCCCTGGCCTTTGCCAACTTGATCATCACGGCATTCATAATGAAGCTCAGGTGAGCCTTAAGCTCGAGACGGCCTAAAGGTTGAGAGACAATGGTTAGTTATTTCAAAGAAATTCTGGTGGGTTTCGCAAGCTTGATTGGCGGCATGGCGGTGACCATCCGCTATTTCTTCAAGCCCATCGTCACCGTTCAGTACCCTCGGGAAAAGATCGAAATGACCCCGAGATACCGGGGCTATCCCCAGCTTATCATCGATCCCGAGACCAAAACGCATCGGTGCATCGCCTGCGAAATGTGCTCCCGTATCTGTCCGTCCCAACTGATCACGGTGGCAGGGACTAAATTTCCGGGGGAAAAGCAGAAGCGGGCCACCGAATATATCCACGAACATCAGTATTGCAGCCTCTGCGGCCTCTGCGTCGAAGTCTGCCCCACCACG
>JBAQHL010000621.1:0-2691 GCA_049288295.1 Desulfobaccales bacterium | reverse complement strand
CATGGTGGCAGTGATCTGTCATAGGCGAGTCTTATTTTTGTCATGAGCCTGAAATAAATATTACATTGGCGAGCATACCCTGGTCCGGGCAAATCTTCATCTTTAAATAGGGTTAGGGCTCTTTATTATTTTCGTTAGGGGATTTTGATCCTTCACCCAGAAGCCAGATCTTTTCGGCCCGGGTCCCGAGATACCAAAAGGATATTCCCAGGATGGCGAAAAAAACCGCCTTGTGGAGGGCATCCCAGAAGTATTCGAAATACTTAGTATAAAGATTAATGAACAGGAAGGTGATGCCAAAGCCCCGTGAAATGGTGTCATCATAGCGCAAGCCAAAAAATATGGCGGTGAGGGCGGCGGCGCCAAATAACAGGGACCAGGAGAGCAACTCGAACCTTCCCGCCTTACTCCATCTGGCTATTTCGCCGAAATTGCCAAAAATCGACAGGATCCACAGGGCTATGAAGAGATAAAGCAAGCCCATGATATAGGTCACTTTGAAGAAATCTGCAAACCGGGGGGAAAATTTTAAAACGAAACTGACCCCCACCACCGCCAGGCCGAAGAAGACGAAGCGCAGGGGATAATTCATGCCCAAAAAGTAGGCTCCCCAACCGGAGATGTATCCGGTTTCGGCGCCGAACCAGCTTCCCAGGGACACCAAAGCGAACCACCACACCAGCCGGGAGGGCAGCCACAGGCCCAGGGCGGCGTAGACCAGGGCGGCCAGCAGCAGTAAGAGCGAGTAGTGGCGGCTTCCTGAGTCCAGGGCTTTGCCGAGAAAGGTGATGGCCGCGGCCACGGCCAGGACGCCGAGAAAGAACACGGCCTCATTGCTGAAAATTTTCCCAGGATGACGGGCCCGTCTTTTCAATCCCCAGAAAAACAAGCCCGCGGCTACCAGCACACAGAAAGAAAAACCGATGAGGGGCCTGTCCCAGATATATTTGAAGAACTTTTCCAGGTCGACGATGAGGGCCTGAAGGGCGATGATGAGGCAAATAATGGCGATCCAAAAGGAGTACTTGGCCAAACGACGCCAATCAAAGGGGACAACCTCAAGGGACTGGCGGAGCTTTTGAGAATCTTCCGGAGAAAGTTGGGAAGCGGCTTCCCACTCATTAATTGCTGCGGTGATAATTTTGGCTTTTTTTCGGCCAATTTTCATGGGAGGGAAGACTCGGCGGAATAGTGATTTTCAACCTGTAAGAGTAGGGTACGCCTTGACCACACGCAGGCTTAGCCTCGCGGCTACATTTTGTTTCCCTTTTTTGATGTCAATCTGATTTTTCCAGGATTATACCGGGCTGCCGTCAGGAGTAAAGTTTTTCGAGATACTCCCAGAAATCCGGGAAGGATTTGGCCACGCAGCCGGGGTCCCGGACAACGACGCCGGGGATCTTGAGGCCTGCCACCGCAAAACTCATGGCGATGCGGTGATCGTCATAGGTGTCGATGGCGGCGCCCTGGGGCACTCCTCCCACAATGCAGAGACCGTCCGGGGTTTCTTCGGCGGTAATCCCCATTTTGCGCAACTCCGTCACCACCGCGGCCAGGCGGTTGGACTCCTTGTGGCGCAGATGGGCCACACCACTCACCACGGTTTCCCCTTCGGCAAACGCGGCTAAAACCCCCAGGGTGGGGACAAGATCCGGCATGGCGGACATGTCCATGTGGATGCCCCTGAGGGGCCCGCCCTCTACGGTGAGGCCCTCCGGAGCGGAGGTGAGGTGGCAGCCCATGCGGGCCAGGACGGACAAAAAGTCGATGTCCCCCTGGACCGACTCCAGGTCCAGATTGGTAATGGTCACCCGGCCGCGGGTCAGGGCCGCCGCGGCCCAGAAATACGAGGCGCTGGAGGCGTCGGCTTCGATGTCGTAGTGGCGGGGCTGGTAGCTCTGGCCGCCGGGAAGTTCAAAGAACTGATAGCCTTCCCGGGAGTAGGTGATCCCGAAGGCGGTGAGCACCGACAGGGTGATATCCACATAGGGCCTGGACACCAGTTCCCCGGTGATGTCGATGACCACTCCCCGGGAGGCCAAAGGCCCGATGAGGAGCAGGGCGGAAAGGTATTGGCTGCTGACGGCCCCCGACAGACTGGTGTGGCCGCCCGTGAAGCCGCCGCCTTGCACGACGACCGGGGGGCAGTCGTTGCCTTGTTCGGAGATGGCCCGGACCCCCAGGTCTTTCAAGGCCGTGAGGAGTTCGCCCATGGGGCGCTCGCACAGGCGGGGCGTCCCGGTGAGGCGGTAGACTCCCTGTCCCAGGGCCGCCACTGCGGTGAGAAAGCGCATGGAAGTCCCGGAGTTTCCCAGAAAAATGGATGCCGAAGCCGGGAGCAGGCGGCCGCCGGCGCCCCGGACTTGAACCGTGCGGCCCTGCCAGTCAAGGCCGGCGCCCAGCATGGTGAGGGCCCGGGTAGTGAGTTCCGTGTCCTCGGCTTTGAGGGCGTTGGCCAGGATGCTTTCCCCCGGGGCCAGGGCCGCGGCAATGAGGGCCCGGTGAGTGTAGCTTTTGGAGCCGGGCAGGGTGAGGGTGGCCTCGACTTGGTCTGTAACTTTAATAGTGCGGGTTTTCATGCTGGTCCTGTCTTCCATGCCAGTTACCGTTTATTTACCCGTTTTATTTACTCGTTCCCAAGTTAAACTTGGGAACGAGGCTATAAGTGGGGAGAGGGCCAGGGACCTGAGG
>JBAQHL010000620.1:0-1838 GCA_049288295.1 Desulfobaccales bacterium | reverse complement strand
ACACCACGAGTCCTGGCCCTGAAAAAAGGCCCATCACCCTTTTTTCCGCCACCGTGATTGTGGTCGCCAACATGATCGGCACCGGCGTGTTCACCACGCTGGGTTTCCAGTTAGACAGCCTGCCGTCGGTTTTTGCCGTGCTTTTGCTGTGGGTTTTGGGGGGAGTGGGTGCGTTTTGCGGAGCCCTGTGTTACGGGGAACTGGGCGCCCTGATGCCAAGGTCCGGCGGCGAGTACACCTTTCTCACCCACATCTATCACCCCGCCCTGGGCTTTCTTTCCGGCTGGGTTTCCATCGTGGCCGGGTTTGCCGCGCCCATCGCCCTGGCAGCCATTGCCCTGGGTGAATACAGTCATGCTGTCTTCCCGGGCATCGACAAGACGGTTATAGGCGTGGCCGCCATCATCGCCCTGTCCATCGTGCACGTGGCGGATGTTAAATTCGGCTGCTATTTTCAGAACATCTTCACGGTGGGGAAAATCCTTATAATTTGCTCCCTGGTGGCCCTGGGCTTTTTCGTGGCCCACCCCCAGGACCTTGTCCTGGCGCCCACCGCCGGCGACCTGAACGCAGTTTTCAGCCCTGCCTTCGCCACCTCCCTGGTGTATGTCTTCTACGCCTATTCCGGCTGGAACTCGGCGTCCTACATCGCCGGTGAAATTCAAAACCCGGAAAAAAACCTGCCCCTCTCGTTGTTTTTAGGCACTGCCATCGTTTCTCTTTGTTATCTGCTCCTTAATTACATCTTTTTGTACACCGTACCCATGAGCGAGCTGGCCGGCCAGATTGACGTGGGCTACCTGTCGGCCAGGTCCATTTTCGGGGCCCGGGGCGGCGCCATCATGACCCTCCTCATCTGTTTTGCCCTGATTTCCAGCTTGAGTTCCCTGATCATGGTGGGGCCGCGGGTAACCCAAGCCATGAGCGAGGATTTGAAGGTATTTCCTCTGCTGTCCACGACCAACAGAAGGGGCGCCCCGGCCTATGCCATCATCCTGCAATCCTCGGTGGCTGTTTTCCTCACCCTGACTTCCACCTTTAATTCAGTGTTGACCTATGTGGGCTTCACCCTGGCTCTGTTTTCTTCCCTCGCGGTTCTGGGGGTGATTCTTTTGAGACTCAGGGACCCGGAAAGAAAACGGCCTTTCAAAACCTGGGGGTATCCGCTGACTCCCGCAATCTTTCTGGTGCTCTATGGTTGGATGATCATTTTTCTTTTTATTCAGAGGCCCCTGCCGTCAATTTTCGGATTGTTGACGGTGGCCTCGGGCCTTTTGTTCTACAGATTTTTGGTGACGGCTTCTCCTGATAAGTCTCAGCAAAAAGTGATGAAATAGGGAAAACAGGACAGAGGGCGTACATTAACATCACTCTATTGAAGAAAAAGGGGACTTTCGGTTTGATTATTCCAAACAAAAATCTCATGGGCGCCGCGGCAATTATTTCCCTGCTTTTTTTGTGCTTCCTGGCGGTTCCGGCCTTTTCCACCGAGTCCGCCCCGGCAGCCGGCGACCAAGCCGCCCAGCCGGGGGACCAACCCCCCAAGGACTCCCCCACCTACCAGGACTATGCCCTCTTCATCGCCGGCATGAAGGGACGTCAGGGTCCTTTATCCGAACAGGAATTGAAGCCGGTCTGGGTCAATCATGCCCGGGTGATCAACCAGAGCTGGGCGAACTATGACAAGCGCCAACTGGCGGTCATGCGGGAGTGGGCCGCCAAAGAGCTCTCCGGCATGGAGGTCCGCAACGTTTTCTATCCCTTCAGCGGCCCGGATTTTGTCAATATGTTCACCCTGTTCCCCAAGGCCCCCAATTACCTCATGCTGTCGCTGGAGC
>JBAQHL010000619.1:0-3584 GCA_049288295.1 Desulfobaccales bacterium | reverse complement strand
TTTATTGTGGAAATCCCCAAACTGCCGCTGAATTTGAAGTCTGGCGGCCCTCAGGTCCCCGCCGCAGGTTCATGAACGACTGCTCAGAAAGGTTTATGCAGGGTGGGCACCGCCCACCAATTATTTTGGCGGGCAGTGCCCGCCCTGCATTTACTCATGGATTCCTGTCCAAGGGCAGGAAAACGCGCCCATGTCCAGAAAGCCTCCACCATGAAAGCAAGGCCTGGTGGCACAGGCGTCCCGCCGGCGTCCCGCCTGTGCTGGCGAGAGGCTTGAGCATCGCGGCTAGATTTTTTCTTTTTCAGACAAAACGATACCTGCCCAAAGCCTGCTTGACCTTATTCGATTCGGGGGGGGCTGGTGTTGGCTTATTTTATCGTACGATACCGTTTTGCCGAGCCCTGCTGAGGGTTAATCCTTCTCCCCGGGGACCTGGAGGGCCGCCAGACTTCAAATTCAGCGGCAGTTTGGGGATTTCCACAATAAAGGTGGCCCCTGCCCCGGGCTCGCTTAAGGCCAATAATCTTCCCTGGCATTTCTCCAATAAGTGCACGCTCACCTTGAGGCCCAGGTGGGTGCTCTCCGGGTCCCCCCGGCGGTTTGCCAGCCGCATCTGGCGCTTCAGTTCCCCCATATCCATACCGGGGCCGTCATCCTCCACTTCCACCGATACCCTGTCATGCTGATCCTTGACCCGGATCTGCAAATGGGTGCCGTTTTTCATGGCATTGGTGATGATGTTTTGGAGGACCACCTCCATGATGTGCGGATCAAAGGGCAGAATCAATTGATCCCGGGGCGCTCCCAGGGGAAGACCGTTGAGGTCCACCCGAAGGTCCTTTTCCCGGAAGCGCAGCCCCATGAGATCCTGAACGCAATGCTCCAGGAAAGGGAAAAAGTCCCGGGGCTCCAGAGTCGGGGTGTTGCTGGTGAGGGCCCGGAGAAACAGCAGTTCCTGCCCCAGGGTGTGGGTGAGACGCTGGGAGGTTTGCTCCAGGACGGCCACGCTTTGCTGCAGGGCGTCAAAATCCTGGTAAAACTCCCCATAGGTGAGGCAATCCGTCCGGGCACAGGATTTAAAATGTTCTTCCAGGTTGGTCATTTTTCTCTGGATGCGCTTGGAAAAACCCTCAATGCCAATGGCCAGGTTTTTGTAGTGATGCCTCAGGGTGGTCACCTGCAACTCAAATTCATGATGCAGATTGTCCAGGCGCAGCCGGTTTTCCTGGACCCGTTGCAGGATTCGTCCCAAGATATATCCCACCGCCCCGCCGCTCAAGGCATACAGCGCAATAAGGGGCCAGAGCTGGGGATTCAGGCCCCGGGCAATGGCCTGGAAAAGATTGAGGGGAACGCCAAAGGTAAAGTGGTCATGGAGCAGGTTAATCATCAGGACCAGGGGGTAGGCCAGTAAAACTGCAGTCCCCAGGCCCAGGAACAGGCCGATGACGGGGTAGGCCGGAGAGCGCCCTTTGGGAACAAAGGCCTCCAGAACTATGGGCTCGCTCTGCGGTAATTTCATGGGGAGTTCATGGCACTTCTCCCAGAAAGTATCTCCGGGCCCCGATAAAAGAGGCACGCCAGACCTCGTCGTTTAGGTTGCTGATCTCCACACCCCGGGGGGAGGCGTGGATAAAGCGCCCATCTCCCAAGTATATGCCGTTATGACAGATCTGGGAGACGTAAACCGGGGAGAGGACGCCGGCCAGATAAGGACCCGACTTGCTCACCTGACAATAGCGGTTAAAAAAGACTACATCCCCGAAGCGCAGCCCGTTTCGGGGAACAGTCTGCCCCAGGGTGTATTGCTGGGCCACGGTGCGGGGCACCGGCTTGCCCACCCGCTGGAAGGCGGCCGCCACCAGCCCGGAGCAGTCCACCCCTGCGGGGGAGGTGCCCCCGGAGCGGTAAGGCGCCCCGTAAAATTCAACCAGGGCCCGCTCCAGGGCCGATTCCTGAGGGGCCGGCAGAGGCGGGGCCGGCGGGGGCGGCGGCGGCCTTCTGGCACCTTTGCCGCAGCCCCAGAGAAACAGGGTTGCCGCCAGGATCACTAAGAGCCCACTCCTGCCGTTAGGCCTCCATTTTCCCATCACGGCGCCCCCCTTCTTTCCTCGTGGGTTAAACGTATGGCGCAGCCGAAATGATCATGCCCGATATGTTAGACCTCAGCGAACACTCCTCATTAACTCAAGAACTCAAAATCTCTTTTAATGTAGAGCAGGCGCCCTCGCCTGCCCAATACAGCCGGGGGGCTGTTCTTCATGATTTTCCCATGGGTCTCTACAAGTCATTTCAAAACCTCTTATTTTACAAAATTGTCATTCTGAGCGAAGCGAAGAATCTTGTCTTTTCAAGTAGTTGAGACCCTTCCTTCGCTCAGGGTGACAGAAAATGGAGGCTTTGAAATAGGTTCTAATCCTACTTCGTGACCTAAAAGCTAACTACTTGGTTATATTTACAAATCACCCCTACCCCCCCTTTAGAAAAGGAGGGAATTTAAGGACTTTTTTGGCTACTTAACGTTGCAGTGCTAGCGGGTTTAGCCTATGACGCCACCAACCTGATCATGACCGGCCGAAAGCAGAAAACCACAAACCCCGTCACTGCCCCTGCAAGAAGGCCTGGACTTGCCGGGCTGCCACCGCCATGCCGTACCGGTTCCAGTGGCTGTCATCTTTCCAGAACGTCAGTTTTCCCTGGGGAAGGAGCCGCCGGGACTCTTCCTGCAGGGGTTCCGTAAGATTTACACACCTGACTCCCAAACGCCGGGCCTGGTCCTCCAAAAAGGCCCACTGGGCATTGGGCAGCGGCGGTCCTTGCTCACCTTCTAATAAGTTATAATAAACTCGGTACTTTGTGGGAATAAAAAAAATCCCCCCCAGGTGTTCCCTGATGCGAGCCAGTTTGGGCAGAAACTCCTCGCCGCCGTCATAAGCGGCCCGCCGGCTCACCGCCACGTATTCGCTGAGAAAGCCCATCTGCAAATCCCCGGGGCCTGGCAATTTTGCCAGGGTAACCTTGCCGTAGGCCTCCGGCGTCAACTTGCTCTGAAAAAGGTGATAGAAGGAGAAGGCATAGCGATACACCAGAAGTTCTTTCAGCCACTGTTGCCACTCTTTGCGCGCCATCTCCCAGGAAGATGGAGGGGCCGGGGCGCCTGGTTTTTTCTGGCCGCCCCCTCCGGGCTTGGCTTGGGGAAAATCGTTGCCCTCGAAAAGAAATAATAAGGCCTTGGCGCCGCTCTGGCTCTTCTGGAAAAAACCCTGAACATAACGCACGTAGCTGTGCAGCTCCCCGGGAAAGGCCAGGTTGTAGGCGGCAATACCGTAATCCCGCCAGAGCTGGACGCTGAGCAGATCCTCCTGGGTGCTGCCGCTGCCGGCGATGAACGAGTCCCCCACCAGGAGCACCCTGGCAGTTTTGGGGTCAGAGTCGTTCCGAAAACCTGAAGTATCGGTGTGATAGCGCACCAGACGGGGCTCGGCTATAGCGCCCCTGGTTTTCGGGTCCAGGGCCGCCAGGTCGCCAAAGGGGATAAACATCTCACCCTGCCGGTTGGGGTTATAGAGGCCGTGGCCCAACCG
>JBAQHL010000618.1:0-3997 GCA_049288295.1 Desulfobaccales bacterium | reverse complement strand
ACCGACGGGGCTGCATCCCGTCTCCACCCATTCCCGGGTGGTCCTGCGAATGACCCTGCTGTTGATCGCCATGGGCTGGCTGGGCCTGCTTATCCTGGGAATGACCAAGGACGAGACCACCTGGGGGATGAAAATATCCACCGCCCTTTTTCAGTCCATCACCGCGCGCACCGCGGGCTTCAACACGGTGGACTTCGGCATCATGCCCCTGGCCTCCCTGCTCCTTATCACCCTGCTCATGTTCATCGGCGGCTCTCCTGCGTCCTGCGCCGGCGGGGTCAAGACCACGGCCCTGGCCATTTCTTTGGCGGAATTTAAGGCCAAACTGAAAGGTCAGGACCAGGTGGTCATCATGGACCGCCGGGTCCCCAAACCCATTCTGGACCGCACCATGGTGCTGATCCGCGTGTCGGTCCTCTGGAACCTGTTAGGAATTTTCTTATTGTTATTTACCGAAACCGGACAACCCGGGGTAGGGTTCCATGATGTGCTCTTTGAGCAGATCTCCGCGTTCGGCACCGTGGGGCTGTCCACCGGGCTGACCTTCAAGCTGAGCACCTTCGGCCGCCTGTGGATCACCGCCACCATGTTTGTGGGCCGGCTGGGGCCGCTGACCATCGCCATGGGCATGTTGCCGGTCACACCCACTCACGTAAAATATCCCGAAGGCAGGATACTGATCGGATGAAAGAAAGAAAACATGTCGCCGTCATCGGCTTGGGGGAGTTCGGCCGGGAATTGGCCCAGCAGTTGGCCAAGGAGTGCGAGGTCCTGGCCCTGGACATTGATGAGGCCATGGTGCAGGCCATCCTTGACAAGGTGCAGCGGGCCTTGATCCTGGATGTGCGGGATTTTCAGAGTCTCAGTTCCGTGGTTACCAGGGAGTTTGACGAGGCCATCGTCAGCATGGGGGAAAGTCTGGAATCCAGCATCATGGCCACCCTGCATTTGAAAAAAATCGGGGTTGGGCGTATCTGGGCCAAAGCCACCACCGAGGATCACGCCGCCATCCTGAAAGCCATCGGGGCCAGCGAAATTGTCTTTCCCGAGCGGGAAACCGCCCGCCGCCTGGCGGCTCAGCTCATCAATCCCAATTTGCTGGATTTCATCCCCCTGGAGGAAGACTACCGGGTCATGGACGTGGCCCCGCCGGACAGCTTTTACGGACACACCCTGATTGAGCTGGACTTGCGGAAACGCTTCGGGGTTTTTGTCCTGGCCATCAAAGAACTGATCCCCTCCCGTTTCGTCTTTCTGCCCTCACCGGATTTTGTCATCAAGCCCAGCGATATTCTGGTGATGATTGGCAAAGAAAAGGACCTGGTTACCCTGCGGGAAAAGGGACGGACCAAATAGAAGGTAATAAAGGAATGGGCTATCTGGTGAAAGCGTACTAAAAGATAACCCGAACACCCCCCAGATCTTCCACGGAAAAGCGGTGCTTGGACTCCGGGGCGCCGATGAAGATGTTGTTTTTCGGCACCTGGAGTTCCTTGGCGATGCTGTCCACCATGGCCGGACCGAAATTTCCCTGCCGGGGCAGGTAGGAGATCTTGAGGCCTGGGTACAACTCCTCCATTATCTTCAAACTCTGTTTCATTTCATCATCTTCCGCCTGATCAAAGGTGCTGTAGAGGCGCACCACCGTGACTTTCTGGCTGGACTCGTTCTGGGCGATATATTCAAAGGCCTTGGACAAACGGAACAAACGCCCGCCCCGGACAAAGAGCACCAGGCGTATGTTGGTGATATCGGTGATCTTGTCAATGATGGTGCTGCGCCAGACAAAAAGCCGCTCAAAGGCCTCGTTAATTAGAGTGAGAACGGCTTTGTAAAGGGGGATGCGGTAATACATGACGCCCACGATAAGCACCGCGGGGATAAAATACACCATAAAGAACAGGACAAAGCGGTAGTCAATGATGACGTTGCCCACAATGCCCACCGTGGTGGCCAGGGCGCCCAGAATGACGGTGGCCCAGGAAGCCCGGTAGGTGCGCTTGAGTTCTTTCCGATTCACTTTGAGGAGAATGTTGCCGATGCCAAAAAGGGTCATGACCCCCAGGAAAGATATGGTGTAGACTCCGGCCAGGGAGAGGAGTTTGCCGCCGGTGAGGTAGAGAATGGAAATGCACAAGACCATGAAGCTGATAATAATGCGGTGAAAGGTGCCGCGGCGGTTGGTTTTCAGGAAAAATTGGGGAAAGCATTGGTCCAGGGTCATGCGGTGCACCAGCCCGGTGATGCCCACATAGCTGGTCAGCACTGCACCGGAGAGCACGAGAAAGGCATCGAGGACGATGAAGTCGTGTAAGTACCTGCCGCCCACTTCCATCCCCAGGCGGGACAGCAAGTCATCCTGATGGGTGCCGATCAAGGCCACCGGCAGCAATCCCAGGGCCAGTAGCGCAATCAGGGGGTTGAAGACCGTGACCGCCACCCACATGTTCCGCAACGTCTGGCGAAAGACCCCGGGCTGCTGCTGCTCCACGAAATTGGCGGAGCTTTCAAAGCCGCTCACCCCCAGCATGGCCGCCGAAACCCCGAGAAACAGGGCCATGGGCCAGTTTACGTCCTGATACAGGAGGCTCCAGTTCTGATCCCAGATGGCTGAGGAACTGAGAACCGCCGGAATAGTTAACAGGACAAAGATGGTGAGACAGGCCATATGAATAATGAAGATAACCAGGGCCACTTTGGATGATTCCGTTATGCCAATGATGTTCAACGCCGCAAAAACAATCAAAACCCCGGCAGTGGCTTCCATCGTGGGCAGGAAGGGCAGAAGATTATTAAGATATTCCACGCCGGTTTTGGCGGAAATCACCGCAGTGGCCAGGTAGGACAGCAAGGTCAGGCAGGCGGCCAGGGAGGCGGTGAATTTGCGGGTGCTGTTCAACAGGCAGTTATAGGCCCCGCCATTTAAGGGCAGGGCTTCCACCACCTCGGTATAGATCTTGCGGTACAAATACAGAATGCCGGCCACGATGAGGAGGGCCAGCGGGGCCAGAGCATGGGCATAGACAGTGGCGATGGCGGAGACATACAGGCACGAGGAGGTAATATCATTGCCGCAGATGGCAGTGGCCGGCCATTGTCCGAGGCGTTCTTTTTTCCCCTCCCCTTCGATAAGCTCCTCCGGTGTGGGAGAAGAAGCAGGCTGGTGCAAAGCCGCGGTAACTTCCTGATCACTCATACCATCACTCATACCCGAATTTCCCATCTTTGTCGATGGGTTCTGAAATTTGTTCAATAAGCTAACAGCAAATAAATCATGCTCAGGAAAACCGTGATGAGCATGGGCACAAAACAGGCCTTCAGGTAATAGAGGAAGGAGATTTCATACCCCGCCTTTTCCGCCAGGCCCACGGTGACCACGTTGGCCGAGGCGCCGATCATGGTGCCGTTGCCGCCGAGGCAGGCCCCCAGGGCCAAGGCCCACCAGAGCACGCCGCTGTCGGCCCCCGGAATGGTCTGGTTCAGGAAGGCCACAATAGGCAGCATGGTGGCGGTAAAGGGAATGTTGTCGATAAAGGCGGAAGCGATGGCCGAAACCCACAAAACCATGATGATGGCCACCGTCAGGGAGCCCCCGGACATATGGCGCACCCACTCGGCGATAAACTGAATGAGACCGGTTTCTTCGGCGCCGGCGATGACCATGAACAGCGCCATAAAAAAGACCAGGGTGGGCCATTCCACCTCATGTTCCAGCATCTCCACGATGTCCACCCCGGAAAAGACCAGCAGCAGCATGGCCCCGGTGAGGGCCGCCACCGAAGGCTCCATGTGGAGCGACCCGTGAATGATGAACAGGAAAATGGTAAAGCCCAGAAACCCCAGGCACAGGAGCAAAAGTTTCCGGTCGGTGATGCGGTATTCTTCCTTCAGGGAGGCAATGGTGGCCTGGACGTCCTTCACTTCGGCCCGGAGAAAATCCTTTTTATGCCAGAAGACATAATAGATGGAGGTGACGGCCATGCACACTGCGCAAATT
>JBAQHL010000617.1:0-2346 GCA_049288295.1 Desulfobaccales bacterium | reverse complement strand
GCACTTCCGCCTTTTTCACCTGTTTATAGTCTTCACCGTAGGCAGTGGGAGTCTTGGGGTCGATCATGACCTGGTAGGTGAACATGACATCCCTGGCCGTGAAGGGCGCGCCGTCGTGCCATTTCACTCCCTGGCGCAGGTTAAAGGTGATGGTGAGGCCGTCCGGAGAGACCGTCCAGCTTTCGGCCAGTTCCCCCACCAGGTTCAGGTCGCCGTCATACTTGATGAGACCATCGTAAATGAGCCCGGCCACGTCCCGGGAGGCCACATCCGAGGCCAGGGGCGGAATCAGGGTGCTGGCGTCCCCGATGGAGGCGTCAATCAGAAGGTCGCCGTAAGCCGGTCCCGTGTCCGGCCCGCCGTATTCCTTGTCGGCCTGAGGTGCGCCGCAGGCGGCAGCTAAAAGCATGGCGGCCCAAAGTACTATCCACCTGACTTGACTGGTTTTCGGTTTCGTATTCGTGGTCATGGAGTGAAATGAGATTTGACTTGCCCCGGTTTTTTCCGTGGGATACAGTATAACAATATAAGGTCGGGACGTGGCTCAGCCTGGTAGAGCACAGCGTTCGGGACGCTGGGGTCGGAGGTTCAAATCCTCTCGTCCCGACCAGTTTTTCCTTTTGTTTTGCCTGCCCCAACCTGTGTTGGTTCTTTTCCTCTTTTCTTGGCGAGCTTCTCGCCTTGGCGGTAGTCTGCCTATATTTCTCTGTCTTAAAACTTTCCCCACTTACCGCGCCAGTGAAACGCCGCAAGCCTCGCAGTGCGCTCCTGGCAGTTGCCTCTCGTTCTCCAGTTTTTGCAGGTGGCCGCATTGGGGACATTTGACCGCCGGCCGATAATCCAGCCAACCGATATCTTTCCAATAACGGATGGTGCCGTATTTTTGGCGATACAGGAACAAGGGGTACAGGATGCACAAAATCAGGAGAACAAGGGTGGAAAGCAAAAAGAAGAGAAAGGACAACAGCAGGCCCAGGCCCATCATCACCAAAATGACGGCTGCCAGAGTCCAGGATTTGTCCCAGATCTCCCGGTCCGCCAGCGTCCAGGGCACACGCACCCCGATCCAGTGGTTGGGGCCATAGCGCCGCATGAGCATGTAGCCGCCCAACCCCAGAAGGATAACGGCCAGAGGATAACAGAGGGCAGGCGGCGGTGGTTTCATGGCAAATTCCAAAGAAAATTTGTGGGTTGGGGATAGGATTAGAGGTCATCGACCTCCACCCCTTCCCCCTAAAACCCCTATCCCCAACTCCTTATTTAAGCACGGTAGGACAGGCTTCCAGCCCGTCCAGGCCTGGGCAGGATGCCCGGCACTGCCAGCTTGACCCGGGAGAACAGGCTTCCAGCCTGTGAACAAACAGGCAGGATGCCTGTTCTCCCCATCAAAGGGGGTGGGGAGGGGAGTTTGAGGGAGTGGCTGGGGGAGCCACTGCTCCCCCGGCCCTCCCCCAACACGCTACTTCTCCTCCAACTGGGAGCGGATTTTCAGGCGCAGGGCGTTTAAGCGGATAAATCCGGTGGCGTCCGCCTGGCGGTAAGCCCCCCCGGCCTCGAAAGTGGCCAGATCCGGCCGGTAGAGGGATTTGGGGGCTTTTCTCCCCGCCACCGTGACGTTGCCTTTATAGAGCTTCAGGCGGGCCGTGCCGGTCACCGGCTTTTGGGCCTCGTCCATGAGGCTCTGGAGGGCATGGCGTTCCGGGGCGAACCAATAGCCGTAGTACACCAGTTCGGCATAGCGGGGCATGAGGCTGTCCCTCAGGTGCATGACCTCCCGGTCCAGGGTCAGGGACTCCACCGCCATGTGTGCCGCCCTGATAATGGTGCCGCCGGGGGTTTCGTAAACCCCCCGGGATTTCAGGCCCACGTAGCGGTTTTCCACCAGGTCCACCCGGCCGATGCCGTGTTCGCCGCCGATCTCGTTCAGGTGCGCCAGAAGTTTGGCGGGACTGAGGTACTTCCCGTCCACGGCCACCGGGTCCCCGGCCTCAAAATCCACTTCCAGGTAACGGGGGTTATCCGGGGCCGCTTCCGGAGATTTGGTGAGGACAAACATGTCCGCCGGGGGCTCGGCCCAGGGGTCCTCCAAGATGCCGCCCTCAAAGCTGAGGTGCAGGAGGTTCCTGTCCATAGAGTAAGGCTTGGCTGCGGTTACCGGCACGGGGATGCCGTGGGCCTTGGCATAGGCCACCAGGTCTTCCCGGCCGGTCATGTCCCACTCCCGCCAGGGCGCGATGATGGCCAGGTTCGGGGCCAGGGCCTGGTAGGTGAGCTCAAAGCGCACCTGGTCGTTGCCCTTGCCGGTGGCGCCGTGGCTCACCGCATCGGCCCCGGTTTTGCGGGCCA
>JBAQHL010000616.1:0-2237 GCA_049288295.1 Desulfobaccales bacterium | reverse complement strand
GACCAGGCTTTTCCCGCCATCCTGGAGCTTTTTCCCCAGACCCCCCTGGAACAGTGGATCAGGGCCGTTAAAGACGCCCTGGCGGACATGAACGACCAGGGCCGCCTCCATTACCTCATTATTGGGGAGCGCCTCCCTGCCCTGGCCCTGATGCTGGCCTTCCAGCCGGGGTTCTATCCCCTCCTTCTCCCGGAGCTCGAACCGGCTTTCTTTAACCTCACCGCCTCCGGTGACTGGGATGTCATGGAAGAGGCCCGCCAGTCCGCCTCAGCCCGCCTCCGCCAAGTGGCCACAGAATTGACCCAACTCCTGGAAGTTCATAAACAGGACAATCCCGAAAACCTGCGCCAGGTTCTGACCTCGCGATTTCTCACTCCCCTGGGGCTTTAAAGAATACCCGGTCGGGACCTCTGCGGAAATCCTGATACCGAGGTAGACTCATACCGGGTTGCAGACGGTGGCACAGGTTTTCAACCCGTGCCTGGACGGGCTGGAAGCCCGTTCTACCGTATCGCCCCCCACGTCTCTCCGGGAGCACAGGCATCTTGCCTGTGCCACAGGTGGGACGCCTGTGCTCCCGAGGAACGGCTGGAAGCCCGTTCCACCGCGCTAAGGGACCGGGTAGGGGAAGCGTAGGGGCATGGCTTGCCATGCCCTCCTCATCTCGTCACCAAGCTCCTGCTTGGGGACGCACTTGGACGCCAGGCTCTCTGCCTGGCCTTGGCAACTTCACCCCCGGAGCCCTCTTGATACAGGTTTGCATTCTATAGGCAACTTACTGTAGCGAGGCTATGCCTGCGCCTGGGCGCGGCAAGCCGTGCCCCTGCAGGAAAATTACTTGTTTGGTGGGAACTTGGTAATAGATCGCAACTTGGTATAAGTGAGGATATGTTTTGGGCGGGCAAATCGATGAGGAAAGCGAAGGAGGGGGCCCCTGCCCCCTCCCTCGCAAGACTTCTAGCGGCAATCCCGGCAGATGAGAAAGGACTCCACCGGGTCGCCGGTGAGCTGGGCCCAATACTCCAGTTGGGCCTTGGGAGCAATGTAGTTGCCGCACTTGCTGCAGGGCTGCAGCTCAAAGTTCCGGCCCCAGATGGTGCGCACCCCGTCTTTCTCCGTATAGGGAATGACGCCGGTGGGACAGATGAAGGCGCAGGAGCCGCAGCCGATGCAGGCATCGGCGGCTTCCTTGAAGGGGGTGGCCACCTGTTTGTCGGGGGTGCGGTTGGCCATGGAAATGGCGCTCACCCCGACGATCTCCTTGCAGGTGCGGACACACAAGCCGCAGAGAATGCAAAGCTCGTCGGGGTCCTCCACGTGGAAGCGGGTTTCGTAAACGCCATGGTCCCGGGCCAGATCCTGAATGATCTTGGCCTCAGGGGCCCGGGCCAGAAGAAGCTCCAAAACGATGCGCCGGGCCTGCATGACCTTTTCCGAGTGGGTTTGAACCTTAAGCTCCTTTTCCACCGGATAGGAACAGGCATTCACCAGCCGGGTCCGGGGGCCTTCCCCAATCTCCACCACACAGAGCCGGCAATGGCCTTCCGAAACCAGGTCCGGATGGTAGCACAGGGTGGGAATCTCAAAGCCGTTGGCCCTGGCGGCCTGGAGCACCGTGAACTCCATGGGGGACCGCACAAAGATGCCGTTGATATAGACACCCACCTCCTCGATGGTGGGCGCTTTCACCTGATCCGCAAGTTTCCTGAAGGGCATAATACTTACTCCCTGATCACCGCGTCAAATTGGCAGGACTCGTAACAAAGGCCGCATTTGATGCACAGATCCTGGTCGATCTCCTGGGCCTCCTTCTTGATGCCGCTGATGGCCCCCACCGGACATTCCCGCACACAGGCCAGACAGCCGGTGCAGGTTTCCGGGTCGATGCTGTACTTGAGCAGCGGCCGGCAGACCAGGGCCGGGCACTTCTTGTCCTTGATGTGGGCCTCGTATTCGTGGCGAAAATATTTGAGGGTGGAGCGCACCGGGTTGACCGCGCTTTGCCCCAAGCCGCAGATGGAGGCGGAGGCCATGCCCTCGCACAGGTCCTCCATGAGGGTGAGGTGCTCCATTTCGCCCCGGCCGGTGGTGATTTCCTCGTAGAGATATTTCAGCTGGCTCAGGCCCTCCCGGCAGGGGGTGCACTTGCCGCAGGACTCGGCGTGGAGGAAGCCGATGAAGTAGCGGGCCACGTCCACCATGCAGCTGGTGTTGTCCATGACGATCATGCCGCCCGA
>JBAQHL010000615.1:0-1623 GCA_049288295.1 Desulfobaccales bacterium | reverse complement strand
ACCTTGCCGGACATTATGGGGGCAAGAGGGGTGTTGGGGATGGAGTTTCCCGAGCTCTTCTCGGTTAAACACGATTCCAGTCCTTAGCTCAGCGGATAAGGTTTCTCTTACGATTAATCCTTTTTTGACATATTACCATAAGCTCTGCACTTTTGTTAACCTCCAACAAAATCAAGCCCATACCCCAAAATTTATTGCCCAAGTGCCTTAAACCGATAAGTATGCCAGGCCCCCTCTCCCGTGGGTTTTGGAGCAGCGGGGTTACTTCTCAGACCGATAAAGGCAAACCATCCGTGAGGATGGGGCGCAAAGCCGCGGGTCTTGCCGCCAGAGCAAGATGGCCGGGCTACCGAAGTCTGGGCCCCAGGCTGGGTGCATCTCCCATATGGCCGTGTCCCGCGGCCCCCGGCCCTGGCAGCCTCAGACTTAAGAAGGAGGCTGCTTGCCATGAAACGGGAGAATCCGCGCCGGGTGGTATGGTTTGTTGCCCTGACTCTCGCCATCCTCATGGAACTCATGGGCTTCAACCCAGCCTGGTCCCACGAAATTTTCACCACACAGTATACTGTAGTTCGGGCCAATTCAACCGCCGACCTCCTGGAGATGGAGCGGCGTCTGCATTTTGCCGCCTCCGCCCCGGCAGGTCCCCTCCCAACCAGGGGGGAATTTGCCTTTCATCCGGGGTATTCCCGCCTGGCAGCCAAGATCGACGGCATCCTCCTGCGGGTCGCCGGCTTGCTTGGTATTCCCCCTTCCCGTTCGTGCCGGGTCAACCTGGTTTTGTTGCCCAGTGGCAGGGAGGTGCGCCAGCAGCATGTGAACCTCGTGCCGGGTCAGCGGCCGGGTCTTTTCGGGTATGGCTCCCTCGAGGCCTTTTACTATACCGGCAACCGCACCGTCTATCTCTCCCTGGCTGACCTGCGGGAAGGCATCCTGGCACACGAAATGACCCACCATCTCCTGTGCACTGCGGTGGCCCCGTCTCCCCCGGCTGAACTCCAGGAAAAATATGCCCATTATGTAGAATCCCGTCTGTAGTGCGCCGACGTTGTGTCATAATCTTTGGCAAAAGTTTCTGCCTTTTGTTCCCTCTCTCCCCAGCACAAGCGGGACGCCTGTGCCACCAGGGCTTTCCTTGACTGTGGAAGTGATCTGCTCATAGGCGGGTCTTATTTCTGGATAAAGAGTCCATGAGCCTGAAACTCCCTCCCCCTTGATGGGGAAGGGCTGGGGTGGGGGTGGCAATTTTCCTGTAGGGGCGCGGCTTGCCGTGCCCCAGCGCAGGCTAAACGATCATGGCCCGCTTTGGGCCGCCCCCGAGTATGAAAATCTTTCGTAGGAGCTTGATTCCTTAAGCCCTGAGGGCGCAAGGCTTTGCGCCCCAACTGGGGTTTTTCACGGCTTCCCCCTAATCTTGGCATTCCCCCGGTTTCTCCCTTCCAACTTTTCCTTGACATATGGAAGTGATTATGTGTAGATTGGTTCTTAGATAGCTATGATCATATTAACAAGTTACCTTGTGCAAAAGGAGTAGGGTATGCCAGACGTGGAAAAGTATTCAGTAGATGTGGCGACGGTGGAGATGCTCAAGAAAGCCCAGGCGGAGGGCATTGAGACCATCTT
>JBAQHL010000614.1:0-1535 GCA_049288295.1 Desulfobaccales bacterium | reverse complement strand
TCCATGGCCCGGTTGGCGTACTCCACTGCCTGGCGCTGGGGGAGCACCGTCACCCCGTCGTCGTCCCCCAGGAGCCAGTCCCCGGTTTCCACCCGGGTGTGGCCGATCCTGATGGGGACGCCGATTTCCCCGAAGCCCCGGGGTTCGCCGGCGTTGGGCATGACGAGTGTGCTGAAGGCCGGAAATTTAAGTTTAACGATATCGCCCGAATCTCTCAGAGCCCCGTGAATGGCCACCCCGGCCAGCCCCCGGCGGATGGCGGAGTTGGTGGCCAACTCCCCCCAGATGGCCGGCCCCACCCCGCCGGCGTCGATGACCAGGATATCCCCCGGCCGGGCCTGATCGATGGCCTCCACCGGCTTGGCCCAGTCCCCGGGATAGGTGCGCACCGTCAGGGCCTGGCCCGCCATGCGGATGTTCGGAGAAAGTGGTCTGAGCCCCTCCAGCACGCCCCCCCGGTGCAGGGCGTCCGAGAGGTTGGCGGTGGAGACCATCTCCAGGACCCGGCGGATTTCTTCTTCGCCCACCCTTTTAAAAAGGGTGGTGGGAATAACTGCGCCTTCATCCAGGGCCCGCCGGATTTCCGCAGTGGCAGCCCCTGGGTCTTTGGCCTTGGTGATGGCCCCCCCCACGATGACATAGCTGGCCCCGTGGGCCACGGCCTGGGCTGCGGTTTCGGAGTTGATGCCCCCGGCCACCCCCACCGGGATTTGCACCGCCTGACTCACGGCCTCAAGAATGGCGAAAGGGTCCCGCCCCCGCATCTGCTCATCAATGGCCACATGCACCGTAATATAGTCGGCGCCCAGTTCTTCGGCGCGCCTGGCCCGGGCCACCGGGTCGGGGACGGCGATCAGGTCCACCACGATGTGGGCCCCGTAATTTTTCCCCGCATGGACGCATTCTTCAATGGTGGCGTCGGTGGCGGTGCCCAGCACATCAATTAACCCGGCCCCCGCCTTGGCCGCGGACTCCACCTCCACCCGGCCGGCGTCCATGATTTTCATATCCGCCACAATGGTGAGGCCCGGGAACCGGCGCTTCAAATCCCGCACCGCATCCAGTCCCTCACTTTTGATCAGGGGGGTGCCCACCTCCAGCCAATCCACGCCGGCGGGCACCGCCTTTTCGGCCACTAAGACCGCGCGGTGTAAATCCACAAAATCCAAAGCGAGCTGCAATTTTACCGGCATGGAAGACGGTCCTTAAGTTTCGAGTTTAAGGCAAAGGTAAAAAGTGAAAAGTGAAAAGGCAAAATCTGTCGGTGATGCCTCTGGTTATCACCCTTTGACTCTTGCCTTTTCACTTTTGCCATTTGCCTTTTTACTTTTGCCTTTATGTTTCCTCACTCCACGTTGGCGTGGCGGGCGAGCATGGCCTGGCGGTCATGGTCCAGGTGCTCTTTAAAGAGGATGAGGACCACGCCTTCCAGGAAGAGGAAACAGGCCTGTTCGAAGAGGCTCCCCGGGCACTGCATGGAGTCGGGCTCCTGCTCCAGGGTCAGCTTGGTGGTGCCGGGGATATGGACCACCACG
>JBAQHL010000613.1:0-3035 GCA_049288295.1 Desulfobaccales bacterium | reverse complement strand
CTTCAGGGCAGTTAACTGTTGTCTGACGGGGAGTTTTCCGGAGGGTCAGCCGGGAGGGGCGCACGGTAGAGCTTGCGTTCCAAGGCCCTGTGATAGCTGGTGAAGTCACCGTCGCTGAGATCGTTTTCCAGGTGATGTTGAGCCATGTATAACTTGGCGTCAATTTCATCCAGGTAATAAACCAGCAAAGCTTCAGGAGTGCGGGGTATAACCGGGGAGCCGAATTCCGTGGTGCCGTGATGGGCGATGATGATGTGCTCCAGGGACCTGAGCAAGGGCTCATCAGGGAAA
Source organism: Desulfobaccales bacterium (assembly GCA_049288295.1). Lineage (GTDB taxonomy): Bacteria > Desulfobacterota > Desulfobaccia > Desulfobaccales > 0-14-0-80-60-11 > JBGSLA01. Next base: position 2,744 of record JBAQHL010000613.1, on the reverse strand, counting down.
TTCATAACCCGGGCCTCTTCCCGGATCATCTCCCAGCCCAGGACGATGTGGCCCAGCAATTCGCCGGGAACGGTGCGTTGGGCGCACGGGGGGCCGGTCAATTCCTTGATCTTGCCCAGGTCGTGGAGGATGGCGCCGGCCAGGACCAGATCGCCATTAAGACCGGGGTATATGGCCAGGGAGTGGACGGCGTGGCGGGCCACCGACCAGGTGTGTTCCAGGAGACCCCCGGCGTAGGCATGGTGATAACTTTGCGCTCCGGGCCACTCGATAAACTGTGTTTGATATTTATGGAGCAGGGCCAAAACCAGGTCCCGCAGCGGCGCACGCAGGTGGGATTGCACCAGCTCTAAAAGTTCAGCCCACATCCGGGTGCGATCGTGGGGTGTGACCGAGATAAGGAGGTCGGGATCAAAATCCTTAAGAGGCCGGCCCTTGGCCTTGAGGCGCTCCACCGTGTCGATGAAATCAAGGGTGAGTTGGGGCGTTCCCTGATAGGGCTCCACCGAGCCGGTGACGGCCACGAAATCGCAGGGGGCCAGGGGACCCGGGCATTTTTGCAGGGCCTCCTCCCAGACCTTGCCCTTGATGGCGCCGCTGCGGTCTGCCAGTTCTACATCCAGGTAGGGTTTGCCCCCTTTGGTGAGGCGCTGTTCCACCCGGCGCAGAAGGAAAAACTGCTTGAGGGTGTCACCTTCCTGCAACTCGGTGATGAAACGGTGGGACACTTGAGCAAGCCTCCTTTAGGCAATGACAGCATCATACGGTTTAAAAAATTCGAGGTCAAGGGCGCAAGGGAACAAGAGAAGCTTGACAAGGGGAAACGGGTAATTATTTTATTTCCATAAAATATTCATAAATATTTTTCCTTGACAAGAAAAATAATACCAGTAAACTAAATATTTTAATTTTCTTCGCTGTGCCGAAGCCAGCAAGGGAAATAATCCATGGAAAAAGAATACTTTAAAAAATACCTTGAGTTCAACGGCGGCAATGATTCCATGCTGCCGTATGATCAATTTACCCTGTTAACTCCCGGGGACGAAGGGGACAACCTCATCCGGGAGCCCTTCATCACTTCCGATGAAGAGCTGGAGGTCACCGACCAACTTCATCCCAGTGGCTACGCTGCCGGGGAGGAGTCTCCCGAAGGGGAGATGGAAGAGAGCCTGGAAACCGATGAAATCCCGGAGCACGAGGGCTTGGTGGCCGCCTATTTCAGGGAAATGCTCAGGTATGCCATTTTATCTCCAGAGGAAGAGCGGGACCTGGGGCGCATCATCAAGCATGGACAGGAAGCGGTGCTGCAACTGGTGCTGAATAACACCGGCGATCTGGAGGAAATGAAATACCTCCAGAAAAAAGTGCGGCATTGGTTTTCCACCCCTGAAAAAAGCGCCCAGGCCAAGGAAAAGCTCTTCCGGCTGATTCACCAGACAATCCAGCGCATCCTGAAGCAGCATCCGAAGCTGCAGGAAATCAAGGAACTCCTGGCCCACATCAAGGCCACGGAGAAAGAAGTCAATCAGGCCCGGGACAAGATGATCAAAGCCAACCTGCGCCTGGTGGTGAGCATTGCCAAGAAATACCTCCATCGGGGCCTGACCTTCTCTGACCTCATTCAGGAAGGCAACCTGGGACTCATGAAGGCGGTTACCCGCTATGACTATACCACCGGCTACCGGCTGAGCACCTTCGCCTCCTGGTGGATTCGCCAGACCATCACCCGGGCGATTTATGACAAGACCAGGACCATCCGCATCCCGGTGCACCTTCAGGAGATCCGCAACCGCTGCTATCGCGCCTTCTACGATCTCCTCAAGGAATTGGGACGGGAGCCCAATTTGAAGGAAATTTCCGAGCGTTCCGGGGTGCCGGAGGACAAGATTCTCATGGTCACCAACCTGTCGGATGAGCTCATCAGCCTGGAAACCCCGGTGGGAGATGAAGGGGACCGGTTGGGGGATTTCATCCGCAATGACAAGGCCGTGTCCCCCTATGAGGATATCCTGGAATCCGAGCTCACGGATAAAACTTCGTTTATCCTCAACACCCTGACCCAGAGGGAAGAGAGGATCATGAAAATGCGCTTCGGCATCGGCGAAGAAGTGGAGCACACTCTGGAAGAAATCGGCCGAGCCTTTAAAGTCTCCCGGGAGCGTATCCGGCAGATCGAAAAAAAGGCCCTGAAGCGCCTCAAGCATCCCACCCGCAAAGCGGCGTTGGAGGATTTTCTGGAATAACCGGGACGCCCCGACATCCCCGTTTGGGCCCGATCGCTGACTCTAACGAGGAGCAAGCATGGCAAAGATGAATCAGGAGAAACAGAACGAAGTAAAAGAGCGACTCCTGGAACAAAAGCAGCGTCTCTGGCAGGAAGTGAAAAGCAGGCTCAAAAGCAACATAGGCGATGGCTACCAGGAGATGCTGGCCACCGCCCGTGACGAAGAGGATCAAGCCTCAGTGAGCCTATTGGCTGAAACCCACCTTACCCTTCTTGGTCCGAAGCGCCAGGAATTAGAGGCTATTGAAGAGGCCCTCCATCGCATTGATTTAGGCACCTACGGGTTGTGTGAATCCTGCGGCTGCGCCATTGAACCCCGGCGCCTGGAGGTTATGCCGGAAACCCCCTTTTGCCGGGCCTGCATGTCCCAAAAGGAGAAGCTCGCCAAAGCTGCGGCCGCGCGTTAATGTTAAGGCCCGCAGCCCTTAACATCCATGAACCGACAGGCGGAAGGTCAGAC
>JBAQHL010000612.1:0-1635 GCA_049288295.1 Desulfobaccales bacterium | reverse complement strand
GCGCGGCCTGCTGAAAAAAGGTATGACCAAAAGCCTCATTGGCAAGCTTATTTATGTTTGTGTAGGCTTCTTTGTCACCAGCTTTGAGGGCATCTATGGCCAGGTAATGGTAATGCGCCGCCTCCTCGGAGTGCTGGTCAAGCCGCTTGCTGGTTAACCGGGAGGCCAGGGAGACGGTAATCTCACCGATGACCAGACAAAGAAAGGCCAGGACAAAGGTGCCGATGATAAAGTCCACCCCGGCCTGGCCGGTAAACCGGTAAAACCAAATCAGATAGGAGTCCAGAACCTGGAAAAAGTTATTGAGTTCCATGAGTTGAACCGGGGCCGGTGGGGCAGCCTCAGCCAGCCCCACCGGGATTAGGCTGCCACCTTTTTTACATTCCGGGGAATACTGAATAACCCAGGAAGCCCTTGGTGGTATAGCCAACGCCTACGTAAATGGCCAGGACGACAAACAGGCGCTTCAGCCAGATGTCAGGTATGTACTTGGAGGTCATGGGTCCCACGATGGAGCCAACGGCAATACCTATCAGCTCGGCGCCGATGAACAGAAAATCAATGGGCGTGCCCTTGACGAACATGAAGGTGAAGATGGAGGTGACCATGCTGACGAATACCGCCAGGGCCGAGGTGCCGGCCACGATATACATGGGCAGGCTGGTGACGGAGGTAAGGAACGGCACATAGAGAAAACCGCCGCCGACCCCGATAAAAGCTGAGATGGCAGCGATGACAAAGCCGCCCAGCACCGGCCAGAGGGGGTTGAAGGAGAATTCCACCCCAAAAAAGGAAAAAACAATATTCGTCAGGCCCCATTTGGAGACTTTCACTCCCTGGGCCGCAACATCAGTGCCGCCTTTTTTGACGGAATCCTCAAAGGCCTTGGCCGCGGCTTTGGCTGCCTTTTTCCTTTTCTGGCCACGCGGAGTGGTTTCATAAAAGAGAAAACAACCGATAACCAAAACGATGAGACCGAAATAGCCGATATAGGAACTCAGGGAAATCTTGCCGGCGGTGAGCACGGGAATAAGATAAGCGCCGGCAATACCGCCGATGGCCAGGGCGAGCCCCAGAGGCAGAACCAGCCGGCCCATACGATAATAAGTTATGGAAGAAATGAGGGCTGATAGACCCACCAGGTACTGGTTGGAGGTGCGGATGGAGTCAGTGAGGAGCTTGTTCAGGGTCGGACTGGTTTGCCGGAAAGTCTTGCCATAATCGGCCAGGCCGAAGACGGTAATGTGGCCCACACCGGCCATGATGCCGCCGAAGGCTCCCACGGTGGAAAAGATCCAGCCCACCCAGATGCCCCACAGGATTCCATAGAACCAGAAGGGGGAGGGGGCGCCGGGAATGCCCATGAAGCCCTTGGGCGCCTCAGGGTTGATTTCCCCTTTGCCTTTGCCCTTGGGGGTCTGGGCAAGGGCCTGCTCCAGTTTGCTCATGCCGGCGGTCGCGGCTGCGGCAGGCTTGGCGGCTTTCGGAGGCTCAGCGGTGGCTGCCGGGGGAGCGGCCGGTTTCGGGGGCTCCGTAGTGGTGGCCGCTGGCGCTGCAGGTTTGGCGGCCTCCGGGGCGGGGGCCGCAGCCTTGGGAGCCTCTGCCGCCGGCGCGGCCGGTTTCGCGGCTTCAGGG
>JBAQHL010000611.1:0-1730 GCA_049288295.1 Desulfobaccales bacterium | reverse complement strand
TTCGGGGGCGATGCCGCCGATTCTGCGGTCCTTCCTGTTTACCTTAATTTCTTTTACCTCTTCTGCCATAGTTCCTCCACCTGACCGGTTTTGGCCTGTAATCTGAAATAAAGCTTACAATAGTATCTGGACGGCCGCTTGGCGACCGATTTTCCCAACATCTCTGCCTGATTACCTATATACGAAATTTCTACCAAGAAAACAAGAAATTTTCAAACCCGTTATGATTATATAACCCCTGTTTTCCATGTCAAACGGAAAATACCTTTTTTCACATGAATGCCCGCGCTAGTTCCATGAAACACTAGAAACCCGGTTCTTCGGGGCTTTCCCTATAAATTCTGGTATCATCCGGAGATAAGGAGTCAAAATGCCTGCTCAGCCTGCGCCTCAGGACCTGGCCGGAAGACTTGAATCTTTAGCCCGTCTGGGCGAGCGGTTGGCGGGTCGCCGCCGTGAATTAATTGAGGCTGCCGGCAAGGACACGGGCGCACCCTACACCATTGCCGCCATGGAAGTGGACCTGGCGGTGCAGCACCTGATGTCCATGGCAGAGGAAATTCCCTTTGTTCAGGGAAAGGCTCCTTATGGAACCGTGGCTGCCATCTTCCCCTATGACGCGGCCCCGGTGATGCTGGCCCGGGTGGGGGGCGCTGCGGTCCTGGGAGGCAACCGCTTCTGCTTCAGTTGCTCTTCCCAGACGCCGCGCACCGCTGAAATAATGCGGGACGTGGTGGCCTCTTTCCCGGATATTGAGCAGATTACCGGCGTGAGTAATAAAGATTTCGGCCGCCAGACCGTTCTTGACCCCGAAGTCAGGGTTTTGTTCATTTCCGGGGGCGGCGAAGTGGGAGCCATTTACCGGGCCGAGGCGGCCCATTTTGACAAGGTCTTTTTCGCCGGTCCCAGCGGCCTGCCGCCGGCCATCATTTTCCGGGATGCGCCCCTGGAGCAAGCTGCGAATTTCGTGGTGCGCCGGGCATATCTCAACGGCGGCCAGTACTGCACCACCATCAAGAGAGTATATATCCATCAGGACATCTACCAACGGGCCATGGAATTGATCCTGGAAATCATGCCGGCGATCAAGGTGGGACACCCCTCGGACCCGGCCACCTGGATCGGCCCCATCAAGGTGGAGCGCACCCGCTTTCTCCTGGACCGGGCTCTGGCTGCCCTTACCGCTCCCCGTTTTCTCTGGAAATATCGGCGCGAGGGGGAGTGGCAAGGACCCTTTCTCGTGGAGGTGGACGATCCCCCGGATTTGGAGCTTTTCGGCCCGTTTCTGGCCCTGGCGAGAGTCCAGAGCGACGCTGAAGCCGTGTCCAGGGTGATGCAAAGCCGCTACCCTTTCCTGGTGGCCTGGTTCGGCGCCCCGCCCCCGGGGGCCAAAGAGGCGCTCATGGCCACCTTCGGCATGACCTACGACAACCCGGACTTCCTGTTCACCCCCCTGCGCCTGCCCTTTGGCGGCAAGGGCGCCAGCGGCTGGATCATTGAGAATCGTGGTGGTAATCTTACCGAGCGGGACGGCGCTTTTGTCTATAGCGCCGAGTTGGTGAGGGGGTGAAGAGATTTTGGGAAAGGGAGCCAGGGACCAGAGGGTCCCTGCCCCCTCTTCCAAGCCCTTTGCGGCAGCTTGAAATCGGCCCGGAGAACCGGTGGTGTTCCCCTCCGTCTCTCCGGGGCCCATAAAAGGGGGGTGGGAGGGGAGTTTGAGGGGAGGGCGG
>JBAQHL010000610.1:0-1718 GCA_049288295.1 Desulfobaccales bacterium | reverse complement strand
GAACTGGAGCACAAAAAAGAATTGACCGCACCGGCTTTCATTCTGCCCTACTCTGAGATCACCAAAGACATGACTGACTGGGTGGGGGGCAAAAGCGCCCACCTGGGGGAAGTCCAAAACCGCCTGCATCTGCCCATTCCTTTAGGCTTCGCCATCACCACCAGCGCGTATGAGGCCTTTTTGGCCCACAACGAGCTGGTGGAGGAAATCAATAAAAGAAAACTGGCCATAGATATCAATGACCTGGACACCATCCGGGAGGCCAGCGAGGAAATCCAGGCCATGATTACCTCGGCCCGGATACCCCCTGCCCTGGAAGAGGCCATCCTGGAGGCCTACGCCCGGATGGCTGAAGCCATCGGCCACGGCGAGGCCATGCCCCGGGTGTCTCTGCGCAGCAGCGCCATCGGCGAGGACAGCGAGCTTTCTTTTGCCGGCCAGTATCTCACCGTCCTCAACGTCATCCCGGAAGAACTTCTGAAGAGTTACAAGGCTGTCATCGCCAGCCTCTACTCCCCCCGGGCCATATCCTATCGCCTGGTGAAGGGCATCCGGGATGAAGACATCGCCATGAGCGTCGCCTGTCTGCAAATGATCGATTCGCAAGCCAGCGGCGTCATGTATTCCCGGCACCCGGTGAATATCCTGGAGGATAACATCATTATTAACGCCTTGTGGGGCCTGGGCGCTTATGCCGTGGAGGGGATCCTGACCCCCGATACCTATAAGGTCGCCAAAGACCAAGACTTGACCATCCTGGAGACCAAAATCGCCCCCAAACCCGTGCAGTTGGTGAACAGCCCCGAAGGCGGCGTGGAAGAGATCGAGGTGGAGCCTGAGCGCCAGGCGGCGGCCTGCCTTACCCCCGAGCAGATGCGGACCCTTGCCTCCTATGCCATAAAACTCGAAGAGCATTACGGCGTTTCCCAGGATATCGAGTGGGCCCTGGATTGGGAAAACCGCCTGTTCGTGCTGCAATCCCGGCCGCTGCAACTCAAGTCTTCGGGAGCAAAGGATGTGGAGGCCATTCCCCGGCTGCCCGGCTATCCGCTGTTAGTGGAAGGGGGGGCCGTGGCCTGCTCCGGGGTGGGTTTTGGACCGGCCTACCATATCCGGGACATGGAAGATTTAAAAGATTTTCCCGAGGGCGCCGTTCTGGTGGCCAGGCATTCCTCCCCGAAATTTGTCATAATTATGCGCCGGGCCCAGGGCATAGTGGCTGACCATGGCAGCGTCAGCGGGCATATGGCCGCGTTAACCCGGGAATTCGGGGTGCCCACTATTTTAGGGGCCGAGGGCGCCACCGGGGCCATCCCCCCCGGGGCGGAGATTACCGTGGATGCTTACTCAGGCAGGGTCTACCAGGGCCGGGTCCAGGAACTCCTGGAGTTGCAGCAGCCCCGGGAAACGCACATGATGGGCACCCCGGTGTATCAGGTCCTCAGACGGTTGGCCGACCTGATCATTCCCTTGCACCTCCTGGACCCCCAGGCTCCCACCTTCACTCCGCAAAATTGCCAGTCCCTGCATGACATCAGCCGCTTCGTGCATGAACATTCCTACAAGGTCATGTTCGAGGTAAGTGACTTGATTTCTTATAAAAAAGGAGGGACTGTCAAGCTGACGGCCCCCATCCCCCTTGATCTCTACATCGTGGACCTGGGAGAGGGCTTGGTGGGGCGAACTCCCCGGGCCCAGAAAGTCACCGTGGACAACCT
>JBAQHL010000609.1:0-5359 GCA_049288295.1 Desulfobaccales bacterium | reverse complement strand
GGGCAAATCCAGCAGCAGGTCGGGGAGGAGGAGGCGGGAGCGGTGGGGCATGACGTCCACCACCATGGCCTCCAGTTTTTGGCCCACCCGGCCGGCCAGGTATTTGAGGAGCCAGTAGCGCAGGCGCAGATTTTTAAGGAGGCCGGCCCGGCGCATGGCCGGGTCGATGACCGAGGCGATTTTTTCCAACTCCTGGGGGCCGTAGAAGGGGGGGGCGCCCAAAAGCAGGCTCAGGATCTGGCGGTGACTCACCAGGTCAAGGTAGCGGCGGATGGGGGAGGTGGCAAAGGTGTATTGGGGGAGCCCCAAACCCCAGTGGGGCTGGGGGTTTAAGTCCATGACCACCCGGCTGAGCCTGCGGCGGTCCTGCCAGAGCTCCAAGAGGGTCTTGGGGGCTTCCCGGTCAATGGGCTCCCGGGGCTCCGGCTGGCTGCGAAAAAGGGCCGGGACTCCCCGCTCCTTGAGGAAGGTGGCGGCCAGCCAGTTGGCCAGGACCATGGCTTCGGCCACAATCTGGTGGCTGGGGGTTTCCTGGTCCTCCACCGTCACCTGGACCTTCCCCTGGGGGTCGAAGCCCACCCAAACCTCGGGGAGTTTCAGTTCATAGCCTCCCTGGGCCAGGCGCCGGGCTTTGAAAACCTCGGCCAAACGGGCCAGGATGCCCATGGTCTGGTCTTTGCCGGCCAGGAGCTGATCCGCCTCCCCGTAGGACAGACGCCGCTTAACCCGGATACGGCTCGGTTGAATGTTCCATTCCAGGACTTCCCCGTCAACATCCAGGGTGATAAGGAAGCTTAAAGCCCACCTGTCCTTTTGGGCCACCAGGGACAGGGTGTCCTCGGAGATATCCTCGGGTAGCATGGGCAGGCGGGTCTCCGGCAGGTAAATGGAAGTGCCCCGCTCCTTGGCTTCCCGGTCCAAAACGCTACCCCCGGCCACCAGGGCTGAGACATCGGCGATGTGAACCCCCAGGAGAAAGCCGCTGGGGAGAATCTCCAGGTTTAAGGCGTCATCCAGATCCCGGGTGCGCTCCCCGTCGATGGTGAAGCAGTCCAGGTGAGTGAGGTCAACCCGGATGGCGCCGTAGGGGTCCAAAGGGGTCTCATTTTTCAGGTGCAAAGCCAGGACCTTCGCTTCCTCGGAAAATGTCAGGGGAGTTTCCTGACGGTAAAGTTCCAGGTTTTCATCTTCAGAGAAGACTTTAAGGCGCACCAGGAGCCGGAAGGGGGCCTGGTCGCCGGAAATTTTGGCCCTATCCAGATATGATTTTACCTGGGCATAGTCCGGGGAGTCGTGGCCCCGCACCGCCACTGACTTGAGAAGGGGGGCCAGGCGCTCCTGCATAGAAGGGTCGCGGCTTTCACCCCCGTCCCAGACGGTCTTCAGCCATTGGGCGGCGTCGGCCAGTTCCTTCTGGGCTTCCTCCTCCCGGCGGGCTTTATCCTGGAGAGCCTCCATCACTTCCGGAGGGTTGGGGAGCCACAGGTTATCCCTGTTCTTGAAGTAAAAACGATTTTCAAAGAGAGCCCGGCCCATGGCCGCCACCTGGTCGGGGGTGGCGGAGCCGAACCACAAATCGGCGATGTCGGCCACCGGCACGGCTTTGCCCTCTTCCACCAGGATCTCCCAGACCTCAGCCAAATCGACGGACCGGTGCAGGGCCTCCCGCCGCCGAGCGGTTTCCTGGAGAAGATCCAGCCACTGCTGCCGGGAAAGAGCCGCGGTCCTGCCTGAGGGGCAGGCGTGCAGGACCCTTTTCGGAGGGAGGTTAAACTCCCGATTGGCAGGGGTGACCACGTGCAGGCGGTCCCCCTTGAGGTCGAGGACCACGGCCACCAGGATGGCCTTCTCTTCAAAGAATTCGATGAGATATCCGGGTTCCATGGTAAAATGGAGGAAACTTACCAGAAATCATGGAAAAGTCAAGGAAGGGGCCGGGCCTGCCGCACCGGCGCCGCCCTTGTGACCAAGGTTGTACTTTACTTATGCGTCTGGCCCTGATCTCCGATGTTCACAGCAACCTCCATGCCCTGGAGAAAGTGCTGGCCCAACTTAAGCGGGAAGATGTGGACCTCGTCCTCAACCTGGGGGACACGGTGGGCTATAACGCCAATCCCAACGAGTGCCTGGAGATGCTGCAAAGCGCCGAGGTGCTGAGCCTCGCCGGCAACCACGACCTGGCCCTCCTGAACGTGGAGTTGGCGGAATTTTTTAATATTATCGCCTACCAGGCCATTGTCTGGGCCAGGGAGCATGTCCGGCCGGAGTTCAGGGAATATATTGCGAATCTGCCCCTGACCCGGGACGGCCAGGACTATGTGGCCTGCCACGGCACCCCCAGCAGTCCCGACTCTTACATCAATTATCATTTTCAGGGCAAAAAGGTCCTCAAGGCCCTCAATAAAGGCCTGGGGCTCAAGGTGTGCTTTTTCGGCCACACCCATCGCCGGGCCCTGTGGTACAAGGACATTCGGGGAAAGGTCGCCTTGCAGCCCATCACCCCGGGAAAAATCTTCCTGGACCGGAACTGGCATTATCTCATCAATCCCGGGAGCGTGGGGCAACCCCGGGGCGGCAGCCCGGAAGCGGCCTTCGCTGTTTTTGACGACCAGGATTTTTCCATTCAATACCTGTCGGTTCCCTATGATGTTACCGCCGCCCAGGACGCCATTTTAAAGGCCGGACTTCCCGACTACCTGGCGGAACGCCTGGCCCTGGGCGTGTGATACAGGTGGCGGTATGCGGTTTTCAGTTAAAAGAAACAAGATTGTCCATAAGATAGCATTTCAGTCGTTGGATGGGAACTTGGTGCGACAAGGGGGAAGACATGGCGCTGTACCAGAAAGAAGGGGTTTTGAAGGACGGCAGCCGGGTGATTTTGCGCCCCATGGTGAAGGAAGACCGGGACAAGCTCCTGGATTTCTTCCGCCGGGTGGATGACAATGACCTGATGTTCTTGCGCAGCGACGTGCGGGATCCGGCCACCATTGACGAATGGGTGGACCACATCGATTATCGCAATGTTTATCCCCTCCTGGCCGAAGCGGACGGCAAAATCGTGGGGAACGCCACCCTGCACATGCGCAAGGTGGGCTGGAAACGCCACCTGGGGAACGTCCGCATCGTCATTGCCAAGGAGTACCAGGGCAAGGGCCTGGGGACCCTCATGGTCAACGAGCTTATCGACCTGGCCGCGGAATTCGGCCTGGAAAAGCTCATTGCCGAAATTCATCTCCTGGCCCACACTGCCCTGGCCACCTTTAAAAAAGCCGGTTTTTCCGCCAAGGCCGTGTTTGAAGACCTGGTGGAAGACCCCTCCGGCCAAAAAGGGGACCTGGTGGTCATGCTTTGCAACGTCCTGGCCCGGGAGCGGTAGCTTCAGGAAAGACGGGGCCGGACCGGGATTGATTTGAAAAGGGGATTATTGGGGAAAGGGGTTAGGGACGATCAGTACTCTTCCCGCTTGAATAATGCGTCCCATCGCTTTCAAGGACTTGAGAGCGCGGGTGACGCTAACCCGGTGGGCCCCCACCAGAAAACCCAGCTCTTCGTGGGTCAGAGGGAACTGGATGGAATAGCCCTGGCGCTCCTGGACGCCATGCTCCTGCGCCACCTGTGACAGCACGTGATAGAGCCGGTCTTCAAGGTTGCTCAGAGAAAGGCTCCCCACCCGGCTGGTGAGCCAGTCGATGCGGCGGCTCAGGTTCTTGATAACCTGGAGGCCGATATTGGGGTGATCCAGGACGAGCTTTTCAAAACTGGGCTTGTCGAACCCGCAGATGAGGGTGTCTTCGAGACAGGTGGCGGAGAGAGGATATAAAGTGTCTTCCAGCAGCATGGCCTCCCCCAGAAAATCTCCGGCCTTGCGAATGTCCAAAGTGATCTCATCGCCCGACTCGGTCAGTTTGCTCAGCTTTACCCGGCCTCCCTTCATGAGAAACATCTTTTGGGCTTGCTGCCCCTGGGAAAAAACCTCCTGCCCCTTTTTATAAAGCTTCCGCTGGGCCGCCAGGGTAAGCGCCGCCAGTTCCTCGGCTTGAAGATTTTCAAAAACCCAGAGATGGCCGATACAGATGGGACTGAGGGCAATGTCTCTGCCAGCCTCCTGGTCACAACGGCAACCCATGTCGAAGCCTCCCGAATTTCATCCCATTCCTTCCCCTTAACTGTAGCACTTTTGGCGTGCTGATGATCCGGTTTTATTCAGGTTGAGGCCTGGGGCCATCCAGCAACTGGGCCAGACTGCTTCGAAAGCTCTGCAAATCCAGGGGCTCCGCCTCAATGGGAACCTGGGCCAGGTCAAAAAAGGTCAGGATTTCTTCGTCGTTTAAGGGATTGATCCCCGGTTCCAGGAGCAGGATGCGGTTGTAACGACCCAGATTGATCCTCACATCTGTTGCGTCCCACCCCAAGGAGGCCATAATCTCCGGCCAGGCCCTGACCCAACCGGGAGTCATGAGCATGGTGCCGTTCTGTTCCAGTTCTTTCACTCTGCCTCCCAAGAAGGCTTCCAGGCAGTTTTTTACCGTGGAAAAGGTAAAGCCGTATTTCCTGGCCAGCTTGACCAGGTCCGGATGACAACCGACTCCCATAAAAACCCGGACATCTTTATTGGTTGCCTTGGCGGCGGCCAACGCTTCGGTTAATTCATGTTCCATCCGGGGCAGATCGGCGTGCAAGGCGGCGTCAATCCAAATGATCTCCACCGCCTTCTCATCTTTCAACACGTACTGCAACTCATCAGCGAAGACTTTGCAGGCAATGATTACTTTGGTGGGTGTCATGAAAATAGCCTCCCGTCTTCAATGGCGGCATAGGGTCCAGCCGGGCAGCCTGAATCCAAGAAACCATGTGAGCCATGGTCTAACCATCAGATACCGCCCGACTGGTTTCAGGTTATTGTTTGGCCTTTTCCTTTTTGGCCTCTTCAGCCAGTATGACCTCCTTGCCGCACAGGTCACACTTGCCATCCTCGGTAATGCAGGGCTGCCGGGGAGCCTCACCGCCACAGATGCCGCATTTTGGCATGTCCCACAACCTCCTTTCAGGTTTTCTACAGTATCCCCGGCCTTCTCCGAAATTTCTGTAGCTGTTGCTACATCCGGGGATTTATTTTGATGCCCGGCTGATTTTTGGCTACTTTCGGACCAGGGCTCTGCTTAGGTGGTGCAAAATCAAGAGGCCCCCGAAAATTCCGATAGGTAACTATAGGAAGTTTTCCAATACAAGACCGTAAAAAGGCATTCATGCTTGAGACCTTTGCAGGTCAGTTCCTTCCCTGGCTGAGAGTGAACGCTTATCTGGTGCCTCCCCTGGTCCTGGCCTGCTGGATGGCCTGGGGGGACGCCCGCACCCGCCG
>JBAQHL010000608.1:0-1851 GCA_049288295.1 Desulfobaccales bacterium | reverse complement strand
GGCCTTACTTCGCACCCTGTCGGCAAGGGACCCTTATACCGGTCACCACTCCAACCGGGTCACCGATATAGCCCTGAAGTTTGCCCGCTCCCTCAATCTGCCCCCCCAAGACCTGGAGACCCTGACCAATGTGGCCTACCTTCATGATATCGGGAAAATAGGGGTCAGCGATTCCATTCTGTTGAAAGCCGGCCCCCTCACTCTGGATGAACGGGCGATTATTGAAACCCACCCCCTTATCGGGGAAAAGATCGTGGAGCCTTTAGGCTTTAAGTCTCAGGAAAGAGCTCTTATTTTTCTCCATCACGAGCACTGGGATGGCCAGGGGTACCCCCATGGGCTTCAGGGGACCAATATCCCCTATCTTTGCCGGCTGTTGTCCCTGGCGGACGTCTTTGACGCCCTCAGTTCCGACCGCCCTTACCGACGGGCCTTTCCCCCGGCCGATGCCCTGGCCGAAATCGAGGCCCAGGCCGGCCGGCAGTTCGACCCGGAACTGACGAACAAATTTGTTCACCTGGTCAAGAACCTGGAGCCCTCAACTTTCTCAGAAATTCCCCATCCCCCCTGGCTGGAGGGAGGCACCTGGTAACCTGCCAACCATTGTCAGGCCCATTTCCTGAGGCCTGACCCCAACACCCATACTTACACCCATACTTGGACCCATACTTTGCTCCCATGCCTATACTTTCAAGTGCTTTCGGGCGTCTGAACATCCTCTGTCACGAAAAGGTTTATGTAAGGTGGGCAGCGCCCACCAATTATTTTGGCGGGCAGTGCCCGCCCTACATTTAATCTACCAACGCCCCTCGCCCCACCCCATATCTCGGGATCACAAGCGTCCCGCCTGTGGCACAGGCAAGATGCCTGTCCTTCCGGAAAGACCTGGGGGAATACGGTAGGACGGGCTTCCAGCCCGTCCAGACACAGGTCTAAAACCTGTGCCACCGGTCTTTTCATGGTTTTGAGAGAACCCAAGGCTCATGAGCAATGGTACGGAAAATGCACAAAACCAAAAACAAAATGGCAAAGGCCTCTGGCTGAAACGGTCCAGGGGTTCAAACTCCAGGTTTATGCTATGAGGGTTTTAAAGATATGGCCAGATCACCGCGGTTAAAATCCGGGGATGGGGAAATGCTCAGACGCGCCTTATCCTGCGAGGATGAGCCGGAAATGAGCCTTATCAGCCGCTGCCTGACGGAGCTGGTGCGTTACTACCGGCATTCTGCCGTAGGCCGCCGCTGTACCGGGGTTATCCACAACATGAACACCCCTCTTCAGGTTATCTCTTTTCAATTGGATCTGTTGGAGCAAAAAGCCCAGGAGGAGGCTGCCCTCCTTGCCGGTCCCACCCCGGCGCCTCCCGGATTACAGGCCCTGTATGAATATCGCTCCCAAAAGCTCCAGCAGTTGCAAACTGAAGTGGAGCATCTCCGGGACATGGTTCTCCGTCTTGCCCTCCAATCCGTTCACGAGGGGCAGGAAGGACAATGTTATTTGGATCTGAACCAGGTGTTTCGGGATGAACTGGAATTGTATCTGGCCGACCTCTTTTTCAAGCACCGGGTGGAGAAAGACTTCAACTTCGTCTCAGGGCTCCCCCCCGTATATGGGCATTATATCGATTTCAGCCAGACCCTCCGCAATCTGGTGGACAATGCCCTGGAAGCCATGGCCGATAGCCCCCGGCGGCTCCTGACGGTCACCACTTTGGTGGAAAAGAATGCCAGGGTTCTGAGGATCGGGGATACCGGCACAGGTATTCCTCCTGAGGCCAAGTCCCGGCTTTTTGAGCCTTTCTTCACCACGAAAAATACCCGGGAGGCTCCCAGGGCCGGATTGGGACTTTTT
>JBAQHL010000607.1:0-5698 GCA_049288295.1 Desulfobaccales bacterium | reverse complement strand
GCAGTTTTAAAGGCTCTGGAGGATGAATGCGCCGTTCGCCGGCTGAAGGCTATTCTGTCCTGGAACAAGATACCTCCAAGCAATATCTGCGCAGAACTTGATCCGATGAAAAAAATTTATTGGGGTGATGTGAAAACCTGTTGGATTAGGCTCCACAAATAATACCATATTTATAAGTTACATTTTTTAACAGTAACGTAAATGAAGCATGGACTTTCCTGAAATCGGCAGGTCCATGCTTCACCTGTCTTTCATTTTCCAACCTTACAAGGAGGATCGGCCATGAAAAAGTTTATATCTCTTGCGCCGGCTGGCCTGCCTGTAGCCTTTGACGCCGAAATCCATGGAGAAGAACCCATTGTTGAAGTGACAGAAACCAAGAATGCCATTGTAATTTCCTACATCTTCCCGGGTTTCACCGCCTCAGAAGATTCAACCCAATTGGATGAAGGCTTGGTTCCCTTTCAAGAAGTGGGCATCAAAGGGGCGGGCTGGCTGTCGGAAAGCGGCAAGCCGCTCCTTGCCTTCTTTCGGCCGGTATGTTCACATCCCCCCCAGATGATTTTTGAGGTCAGTGTCAAAAAAACTGCGCCGGTGCAATTTGATGACATCTTAGTCACCCCGGCTCAGGAAAAGGCAATGGACGGCATGGAAGACCTCCCTTTTGAATTTGACTGAAAAACCTACAGCAAAGATGAGTTCATACCCGCAGAGATCGTGGAGGTGACGGGCCCCTTCAATATCGACGGCTATAACTCTCTCCTGGTCCACGTAACCCGAATTATTCGGTGCGCCACGAAGGCGCGAGATGCCAGTGGAGGAAGGTTCCATCCAGATAATTGACAGTAAGTCTGGTAGCTGACGAGCAACATGTTCGGGTAATCGGGCATGTTGAAGCCTCGTGACAAAGGTCGCCTTGGGCGATTGAGCAATCCTGCGGGCCGTAACGCGAGTGAACCCTGAGCAGGCCTCGAAAGTGAAGTGGTGAACGCCGACCCGCCTGAATAACGGGGAAGGCAGCACGGGCCGGGTAGAAACTGTCGGTGCACCGGTCCGGTTCACCGGGGTAATGGGGACGGCACGCTGGAAAGGTATCTCGGGCAACGTGGGAGGCCCGGCGTGGATGGAGGTAGCGTCTCCAAACGTCAGGAGAGCTGGCGGCCAGGCCGGGAATCGGAGAGGGTCATAGTACCGAAGAACCCGGGTAATGCCGGGGGAGGGAAGGACCCTCACTTCTGGAACGCTTCCGAGGAAGCCGAGGAGGGGTGATTGACGATGAGTCTGGTAACACCCGAAAATATCCGGAGACTTCAGAGGAAGCTCTATGTCAAGGCGAAGGCGGAGCCGGACTTTCGCTTTTACCAACTTTACGACAAGATCTATCGAGAAGATGTGCTGTTCCATGCCTACCGGCTGGCGCGTGCTAATCAAGGGGCGCCGGGGGTGGATGGACAGACCTTCGCGATGATCGCAGCGGCAGGGTTGGAGGAGTGGCTGTCCGGCCTCAGGGAAGAACTGCGTACCAAGACGTATAAGCCCCAACCCGTACGCCGGGTGTTGATCCCCAAGCCTGGGGGCGGCGAAAGACCACTGGGCATTCCCACCATTCGGGACCGGGTGGTGCAAACGGCAGTGAAGCTGGTTATTGAGCCGATCTTTGAGGCGGATTTGGAGCCTGCGGCCTATGGATATCGGCCGCAACGGAGCGCCCAAGATGCCCTCAAAGAAGTGCACACCCGTCTCTGTCAGGGCTACAACGAGGTGGTGGACGCTGACCTGGCCCGTTACTTCGACACCATTCCCCACCGGGAACTGATGCAGTCGGTAGCCCGGCGCATCAGTGACCGCCATGTTTTGGCCCTGATCAAGATGTGGCTCAAGAGCCCGGTGGAGGAGGTAGATGATCATGGGCGGCGGCGTCTGACAGGTGGCAAGCGGAGCAAGTGCGGTACTCCCCAAGGTGGGGTGGTTAGTCCGTTGCTGGCCAACCTGTATCTGAACCGCTTCTTGAAATACTGGCGTCTGAGCCGGATGGGAGAGAAGTTGGAAGCCGTTGTGGTCACCTACGCGGATGACTTTGTCATCCTGAGTCGTCACCGGGCCAGGGAAGCCCTGGCCTGGACTCGGCAGGTGATGAGCCGTCTGGGATTGGCTCTGAATGAGGCCAAGACCTGCATCCGGAGAGCCAGAGAGGAGCAGTTTGACTTTCTGGGCTATGCCTTTGGGCCGCATCGCTTTCGCAAGGATGGCCACTGGTATCTGGGTGCGAGTCCGTCCCGGAAGAGCCTCGTTCGTCTGAAACGGAAGGCGCGAGCCATCCTGAACCCCGGCAATGTCGGTGCCTGGCCGGTGGTGCGAGATCGGCTGAACGCCTTGCTGCGGGGCTGGTCCAGCTACTTTGGCTACGGGACCCGGCTGCCGGCGTACCGGGCGGTTGATAACTACGTCTATCAGCGCGTTGTTTACTTCCTGAGGCGGCGTCATAAGGTGCCGACGCGTGGCACCCGCCGTTTTTCTGATGAGATGGTGTTTGGTGAACTCGGGGTCTTGCGATTGCGCCGTGTTCATCTGGGCCCGCCGCCGTGTGCCTCGGGATGAATCCAGTCGGAGAGCCGTGTGCGGGAAATCCGCATGCACGGTTCGATGAGCGGGGTTGGGAAACGGAGCTTTCTGGCCACCGCGCTCAACCTCGACTCTACTGAACATTTCGAAATGTATAACAACTATTTGAAATATATAGCTAAATAAAATAGCCTTCAAAAGCAGAGTGTTTTTTTCACAGGCTGGAAAGCCTGTGCCACCAAGTTCTTTGCAACATGGTGAATTATTCCCGCTAAAACCCATGGGCCGACGACCTGACCGGCAACTGCGAAATGAAGAAAAAGTCCGGACAACGTAGACAAGCAAGGGTTATTCTGTTACGAAAGTTAGTTGAGAGAGGGCCAGGGGGGATTGTGGCTTACCGCCCTTGGGGCATGGCAAGCCACGCCCCTGCGCTTCCCCTCAAACTCTTAGCGCGGCAGGACGGGCTTCCAGCCCGCCCAGGCACAGGTTAAAAACCTATGCCACCAATTTTTTGTGGTTTTGAGAGAGCCAAAGGCTCATGAGTGACTGTCATGATTATTCTTTAGAGAACGCCAGGATTCTTGCCGATCCCGGCTTTATTTCATGAGGAAGGTACCGATGTCTGACATTAAGCGTGCTTTGATCACTGGCATCACCGGGCAAGACGGCAGCTATTTGGCGGAGTTGCTTCTGGCCAAAGGTTACCAGGTGCACGGGCTGATTCGCCGGTCCAGCACCTTTAACACCTCCCGCATTGAGCATCTTTATGTAGACCCCCATGACCCGGGGGCGCGGCTGTTCCTGCACTATGGCGACCTGAGCGACTCTGGCCAACTCACCAACCTGATCTACAACGTGCAGCCCCAGGAAATCTATCACCTGGCGGCACAAAGCCACGTGCGGGTGAGTTTCGATGTGCCTGAATACACGGGTGACATCAGCGGCTTGGGCTTGACCCGGATATTGGAAGCCATCCGCCGCAGCGGTATACAAACCCGTTTTTATCAAGCTTCATCAAGTGAGCTCTTCGGGGATGCGCCGCCCCCCCAGAACGAAAAAACTCCTTTTCAGCCTCGCAGCCCCTATGCCGCGGCCAAGCTTTACGCCTACTGGATGGTGCGCAATTACCGGGAGGCTTACGGGATGTTCGCGGTCAATGGCATACTTTTTAACCATGAATCACCTCGCCGGGGTGAAACCTTTGTCACCCGGAAGATTACTCGGGCTGCGGCCCGAATCAAACTGGGGCTGCAAAAAAAGCTTTACCTGGGAAACCTGGAGGCGCGGCGGGATTGGGGTTATGCCCCCGAGTATGTGGAAGCCATGTGGCTGATGCTTCAGCAGGATAATCCGGAAGACTTTGTTATCGCCACCGGCGAGTCCCATTCCGTGCGGGAATTTTTGGAGGAAGTATGCTCCCATATAGATTTGGATTGGCAGGATTATGTGGAGATAGATCCGCGGTATTTTCGGCCAACGGAAGTGGAGTACCTCCTGGGAGATGCCAGCAGAGCCAAAGAGCGCTTGGGCTGGCAACCTCAAGTAACCTTCAAGGAGTTGGCCCGCCTGATGGTGGAGGCGGACCTGCGGGCGCTTCTGGAGATGCGTCAGTGTCAAGATGTAATTCGCCAGATGGCCCGGGAGAATCTGTCAGAAAACGACAAAGAAAAACTGACCAAGTTGATGTGAGAGGGCTTCGGCCAAGGGGGGGGTTACTGTCTGCCTGCCTTCCAGATCTCGGGTGCGGCATTCCGGACTATCCCGATGATGCGCTCCTGGCCGGTTCTTTCCAGGTAAGGATGCATGGGCAGGCTGAAGATGCGGGACGCGGCCTTCTCGCTCACCGGAAAATCACCCGGCTTATATCCCAGGCCCCGAAAAACCTCCTGTAAGTGCAAGGGCTTGGGATAATAAATGGCCGTGGGCACTCCCACCTCCCCCAGCCGGGCCTGGATAGCGGCCCGGTCCTCACTCTCCACCGAATACTGGGCCCAGGCCGAAGTGCAGCCTGGGCTCACCTCGGGAACGGCAACCAAATCCCTGAGGCCCTCATTATACCGCCGGGCGATTTCCTGGCGGGCCATGACCTCCTGGTCAAAGATTTCCAGCTTTGCCAGCAAGATGGCGGCCTGCAGGGTGTCCAGGCGGCCGTTGATGCCCAGGCGCACGTTATCGTAGCGGTCAATGCCCTGGCCGTGATTGCGGATGGATTTCAGGATGGCCGCCAGATCGTCATCATCGGTGAACACCGCGCCACCGTCCCCATAACCCCCCAGAGGTTTAGCGGGGAAAAAGGAGGTGGCTGCGGTTTCCGCCAATGCTCCCGCTTTTTTGCCATGATAAGTGGCCCCAAAAGACTGGGCCGCATCTTCCATGACAAATAATCCCCAATCCCGGGCCACGGCGTTGATCCGGTGGTAGTCTGCCGGTTGGCCGAAGAGGTCCACGGCAATAATGCCCCGGGGCTCCAGACCTTTGACTTGGGACCTCTTGCCAAAATTAATCAGGGTATCCGCCAGAGCCGCCGGATTCAAGTTATAGGTTTGGGGGTCGATATCCACAAACACCGGGGTGGCGCCCAGAAGCTGCACCACCTCGGCGGTAGCGATGAAGGTAAAGGGGGTGGTGAAAATGGCATCCCCAGGTCCCACGCCTTTGGCCAAGAGGACCATAAGCAAGGCGTCAGTCCCCGAGGAGCAGGTGATGGCGTGTCTTACCCCCACATAATCGGCCAGGTGCTCCTCGAACTCCTTTACCTCCGGACCCAAGATATATTGCCCATGGGCGAGAACGGCCTTAATCTTTTCCATGATCCGACTGTAAATTTTCTGCTGTTGAGCCTTTAAGTCAATGAAAGGTATGGGATTGGTGACTGTCATGGATGCTCAGACCTCAAAACAACTCCCGAGAAATTATTCATTCCTGAGAGCAGAAAGAAATGATTTCCACCCTCAACCTGACCCTCTCCTCCCCGGAGGAGAGCGGAGAAACCTATCACTTATTCTCTCAACAACTGGGGGTGTGCCAAGAAATTATGCCAAGTTTCTTGCATTAGTCAAGGCGTCGTCCAAAGAACTGTGAGGGCTTGTCGGCTTGAACGTGAAAAAAAATTGTTCTTACCATAGGTTAGAGT
>JBAQHL010000606.1:0-3308 GCA_049288295.1 Desulfobaccales bacterium | reverse complement strand
AATTGATGAGGGCCAGGGGGCGGAACTTTTCTGCCAGCCAATCACCGGAGACCGATAAGGCGCTCCCCGCCTTTTTCCACCAGGTATCTATATTCATGACCATTACCGGGAGAAACCCCATCTCTTTGGCGTCAGGGAACGCCATTAACCATAACCACAGGTCTTGATAAAAATTAAGGACATGAAAGGAAACTGCAAGGGGTGTTGGCAATGGCGCTCGTCAGAGGGGGTTGGCTTTGTGAAGTTGCACCTATGACAACAAGTTGTTCCCGCGGTTGCGCCTCTTGGTTGATTTTCTGGGGCACGGGGGCGTGGCGGCCAATCGCGTTCTGGGCATCTTCGGGTCCTGCGGCTGAAGCGGCGGCGCAGTGAAGGAGATCAAGGATTTCGCCGCCCAGAGCAGATGGATGGTGGTGGAGTTCATTGTCAGGTCGAGGGAGCCCCAACCGAGGACATATTAAACCAATACGCCCTTTTGAGGAAGAATCTGGCTGAAGCATTTCTCAGCACTGAATAATCCAGGCAATCTTTTTCCCGGCGGTCAAGCCTCGGCTATGGGGAATCCCGCCACTTTCCAGGCCGCAACCCCACCCAGGAGCGCCTTAGCCTGATGGTGACCCTTGGCTTGATATTCGTCTGCCAGACCGGCAGAAGAGTGCTCATTGGCTCAGGCGCAATAAAAAATAATTTCCCGGTCTCTGGGGAGCTGCTCCGCGCGGCTCTGAAATTCCTGGAGGGAGATGGCACCCTCCAGGCGCATGGTTTTAAAGGTATCCTCGTTGGGATAAGCGCAAACCAGGAGACTTTCTCCTGATTTAACCCGGGAATAAACCTCTTCCGGAGAAACTCGCAAAGTCGTTGCCATTAGCAGGTCCTTTCCTTTTAGCGGCTCAAGGAGCATTGTTGTTTTATCGGCCTTCCCGAAAACCTCTCCTTTTCCTTTTTCAAAATGACATGTCACCTTAAATATGCAAGGTTTTTCTGGCCAACCTCATCAGCCAAGAGGCCAACCGGCCAATTCTAATAAAATTTCTTTTTTATTAGAAAAGCATTATAATAATAGACAATACTATAAAAACTCTTCATTAATCAAGACTCCTCGCATAAGTCAACATAGTGCCGAACAGGCGCCCTGGCCGGTGATATTTAAAGCCGGGGCGGCTGTTTACCATATTCTTGCAGAAGGCTGCGTAAGGTATTTAAGGACGTTGTCCGAGACCACCTTCAGCCTTTTACCGGTTTAATCACCCCCCAGGCAGGACAGACCCATGGATAACCCGGACGAAATTCTAGACGACCTGCGGATCGTCCCTCCGGAGAATCTGACCCCCGGGGAGGCCGCCCGCCTTATCGAGGAGCTCCGCAGGGAACTGCGGCAGCATCAGCAGGCGGAGGAAGCTCTTCACACCCAGGCCCTGGTGCTGGAATGCATGGCGGAAGGAGTGGCGGTCACCGACCAGCAAGGGCAGATCATTTTCACCAACCCGGCCTTTGACGCCATGTTCGGCTATGAACGGGGTGAATTGGCGGGCCGCCCCAGCAGCTGCCTCAATGCCTATCCGCCAGCGGAGAACCTGAGATTCGTTAAAGAGATTTTACGGTCCCTCGCCGCCGCCGACGCCTGGTTCGGGGAGTTCCACAATCAAAAAAAAGACGGCAGCCGCTTCGTCACTTCGGCCCGCATCAGCGTTCTCAAGATGGAGGGCAAAAAATTTTATATTTCCGTCCAGGAGGACGTCACCAAACGAAAAATGACCCAGGCGGCCCTGGAGGAAAGCGAGGCCCGCTACCGCAGTTTGGTGGACCTGTCGCCGGACGCCATTGTGGTGCATGCCAAGGGGCGCTATGTCTTTGCCAATCCCGCCGCGCTCAAACTCTTCGGCGCCGCCGGTCCCCAGGAGATTATCGGCCGGCGTGTGTTGGACCTGGTGCACCCCGACTCCATAGAGACCGTGAGGCGGCGGGTCCAGGCCGGGGAACGCCTGGACCTCAGGGAAGTGAAGGTCCTGCGGCTGGACGGTCAGCCGGTGGCGGTGGAGGTGGCAGCCACTCCCATAACCTATTATGGCCAGGCTGCGATCCAGGCGGTGGTGCGTGACATCTCCAGGCGCAAAGAGGCCGAAAAGGAAATTCACCGCATGGCCTCCTTCCCGGAGGGGAATCCCAACCCCGTCCTGGAAGTGAGCGCAAAGGGTGAGGTCGTCTATGCGAATCCCGCCGCGCGGCACATGATGGAACAACTAGGACTTACAGGGGGGGTGACGGCCTTTTTGCCCCCGAACTTACCAGAGATTTTTACCGCAGTCCGGAACGGCGGCCCCAGCCAATATTTGTATGACCTGACCATAGACGACCATGTTTATGCGGTAAACTTGTCCTTCCCCCCGGACCTGCCCACGGCCCGCGTTTACGCCATGGACATCACCGAACGCAAAGAGGCTGAGAAGGCCCTCCGCCGGGCCCACAATGAACTGGAGGTGCGGGTGGCGGCGCGCACCGTGGACCTGAGGCTTGCCAACGAGCAATTGCTCTGGGAGATCGAAGAGCGCCAGCAGGTGGAAGAAAGGCTCCGGGACAGTGAGACCCGCTTTGCGGCCTTTATGGAGCATTTGCCGGGATTTGCGGTGATGCGGGACATTGAGGGCCGCTATCTCTTCGCCAATCACGTCTGGGAAGAGGTTATCGGTTTTCCCGAGGGGGCCTGGAGGCAGAAAACCCTGGATGAGGTCTGGCCCCCCAGGCAAGCGGCAGCCCTTCATGCTCTCGACTTTCAGGTGACTTCCTCCGGAAAGCCCATGGAGAAACTGGAGAAATTGGTCTTGGCCGATGGGGACCATTATTTCCTGACCCACCGCTTTCCCATCAGGGACAAGGAGGGCCTCCCTTACATGATTGGCGTCATCGCCATTGACGTCACGGCTCGCCATCAGGCTGAAGTAGCCCTGGCCGAGCATGCCGCCCTGGTGCAGGACCTCTACAACAACGCCCCCTGCGGCTACCACTCCCTGGACCGGGAAGGCACCCTGGTTCAGATCAACGACACTGAACTGGCCTGGCTGGGATATAGCCGGGAAGAAGTGGTGGGCCGGCTGAAATTTACAGATCTTCTGACCCCCGCAAGCATGGTCATTTTCCAGGAGAACTTTCCCGATTTCAAAACCCGAGGCCTGGCCAAGGACCTGGAATACGAGATGATCCGCAAGGACAGCACCATCCTCCCCGTGCTCCTGAGCGCCACGGCCATTACCGATGAGGCCGGCAACTACGTGATGAGCCGGTCGACGATCTTCGACATCATCGACCGCAAG
>JBAQHL010000605.1:0-8039 GCA_049288295.1 Desulfobaccales bacterium | reverse complement strand
GGGTTTAAAACCTGCCCCTACCTCCCCCTGCCCCCCTCCCAGCCCATTGCAGGGGCTGATGTATAAAGCCCTAAAAGGCCCGAATCCTGCGTCTTGACACTTAAAACTCAAAACCTGCAACTTCTCTTACCAGTGCCTCAAGGACCTGCGGCCGACCCGCAAAGCATGAAAGGTGGGGCGGGCGTCCCCGCCCGCCAGTTTGGTGGGCAGAGCCCATCCTACACCATGTTTTAACGTTGACCCTCCGAACATTTCCTGCCAAAAATCAGAACCTCCCTGAGATGGACAACCCTACCAGGGGCGCTACCCGGTGTGTGGTATCGTAAAGCTCATCCCCGTCCCGGTCCTCCACATAGAGCTTGTTCAGGAAGGAAGCCCCCCCGTAGACATCCAAGCCCAGGGCCGGGGACGGCCTGTAGGACAGCCGCACAAAAACCGGGATGGAGGTGTATTGGCCGATGCCGTTGGGAAGGGGGCCGTTATAGTCGAGACGGAACCGGTAAGAGCGGTAAGCCCCGCCGACGCCGATTTCCCATTGATCCCGCAGCTTGTAAGTCACCTCCAGGCCTGCCGGTCCGGCCGGGCCGGTGCGGAAGGGGTTGGAGACGCGCAAGCGGTCGCTGAATTTGAATCGTATCAAGGGAAACGGAAAAACCCGCACCTGGGCCAGGTTGTAATAGCCGGCCACACCGAGGCCCAGGGAAAGCTTAGGGCCGAAAGTGTGCGAAACCGCCACAGCCCCGCCATACACCAGGGCGTCCTCGAACCTGGCCCCGAACTCTCCCGAGAACTGGCCTGAGGGGACGACCACCAGCTTCCACTTATCGTTGAAGTCATACAAGATGGGTATACTGAACCCCAGGCGCTGCACTCCGCTCCAGGGGCGGGGCACGAAAAAGCCCTCCAGGCCGGTAAAATTATAGTCGTCAAACTCATAGACCAAGCCCAGGCCGACACCCAATTTTTCGTTGACGCGGGTGCTAACGTCTGCGGAAAAATACAGGCTGAACACGCTGAGGTCGCCGCCGCCGCCCACCTTGGCCGGGAAGCGGTAAATCGCCGCCCCGGCATACGAGAATTTCGGCCCTTGGGTAGGCTCGGAGTACCCGTCCACTGTGGCGGCGATAGCAGCAGGCAGGGCGAAAAGAAAGGTTATCAAGAAAAAGGCAAAAACAGCAGTAAATTGCAGCGTAAGAGACGAGATGGCAACCCGGTTATGGCGGCGCCCCCCTCCCCGAAGAAGGCAGGTCATAAAAACATTCTCCTTTTTTCCATTTGTGGCAAGCAGGGCGGGCGTTCCTGCCCCCCCTTTATGGTGGGCGGTCTCCAGCCTGACTAATATTATTTCTTAGGATGATATCAGATTCGCGCCAAATCCCCTAACCAACTTGAATCATTCTAGTAACTTCTCAGGTTCCGGACTTCCTTTCGCTTCCTGCCACCTCTCCTGCACCCGGGCCAGGATTTCTTGCCGCTCCGTCCCTTGCCAGCAGGACTTCACCTGGCAGGCCAGCCACTCCTGGACTTCCTGTTGCCCCGGCGGCCCCAAACCGGCCAGGCCGCTCTCGCGCTTTTTGGGCCGGGACAACTTTTTGAACAAAGCCACCTTTTCCCTGTCCTCCAGGCCCCTGGCCTTAAGAATGGCTTTCATGAGATGGGCCAGGACCTCCGTGGAGAGAGCGCCGTTTTCCTTCAGGGCCAGGTTAAGCATTTCCTGCACACCCACCTGGTAAAGCCGGACCAGGGGTGTGTTGGGGGAACGCCGCCCATACAGGCGTATGGCTTCTTCCCCCACCACGGTGACCACCTTGGCCAGAAACAGGCGTACCAGAAATTCCCGGCTGCCCCGATAAGCCGCCTCCCTGCCCCAATAATAAGGGTTGGCGACGTTGATGGCCATCCACAGCCAACGGGCGGCCCGGTACATCTGGTGGCGCTTCAGGAATTGGTGGACCGGATTGTCCCTGAATTTCCGGTACGTTTTATGGATCAGCAGGACAGTGTTCAGTTCCATGTCCCTCAAGGGGATGAAAGGCTTGGCCTCCAGCCACATGGACAACCGCGCCCCCACCCGCTGGTACAGGGCCACCAGATCGGCTAAAGAGGCCTTTAGTTCCGGGCGCTCCTCCTCCGGGTAATAGACGCGGGCGATTTCGGTGACCAGGGCCTGGGAGAGGTTATTAATTTCCCGTAGGGTAAACTTGGTGTCCGGCCAGAGTTTGAGAAGATAACGGCGGCGGTATTCCCTCAGGAGGGCCAGGGCCTCTTGATCCTGGGGTGTGGGATCAGGCAGAGGAATCTCCAGGTCTTCATCGAGCTTCTCTTCTGTCTGATCCGCCGCGGCGCGCACCCGCTTCATGGTCCAATGGCGCACCAAAAGGAGGGAGAGCCCCCAAAGGACGGCCACCCCCTGGATGACCCAGAGCCACCAGTATTCACGCAGGAAAGTCAGGATTGTCGTGTCCATGGAACTGCTAATGTTTGTTGTTGGTGGGACCAGGGGAGCCCAAGGGCGGGTTTAAAACCCGCGCCCACCTGCCATTCCTTGCCGACCCAGGGGGATTTAGCACTGCAAGGTTAAGTAGTTTAAAAAGTCCTTAAAATTCCCCCCTTTCCTAAACAGGGGCAAAGGGGATTTGTAAGTTTATCCTGATAGTTAGCAACAAGCAACGCCCCCCCTGTCCTCGGGAAAACAGGCATCCTGCCTGTTCCTACACAGGCTGGAAGCCCGTCCTACCGCGCTTGGGGTGGCGGTTTTTAAACCCCCCTTTTTTATACTGAGTTCGGTTTTACATGCAACAAACTCAGCGATTAACTTATCGATAATCCATCTTATTTCAACCGCAAACCGCAAACCGAAAACGGTATTAAAGGGGGGCAGGGGGGATTTGTCTTCTTTCTCCCTGACCCCCTTTCCCATTTGGACAAATGTTCACCAAGATTTTCCAAAGATTAAGCAGTATCAAAAAGACCTCTTCCCGGCCCCTTGACCATATCTTACAGAAAAACCCGGAGGGAAAAGGGAAAAGGCCTTCAGGCCAGGAACACGGCCAAGGGGCGGCCTTTGTCCGCGGACAGCCGGCGGGCGGCATTTCCCTGGGCGCAGGCGATTTCCAGATACCCGTGGCTGCCCACCAGGGCCAAAAACTCCCCGGCCCCGGCATCCCCATAGGTGCGGGCAAGACCCCGTAAGGTCAGACTGCTCAGGATGACCACCGGCTGCTTTTCTCCAAGCCAGGTCATGAGTTCGACGATCCTGATGTTGCTCACCAGGTTCCCGAAACCGTCAATATAAATGATCTCGCCCCGGACAGCCTCGGGGGCGAAGGAGGGTTCCGGCCAGGGGAGGGTTGCCGGGTCGGCGAGGGGAGGGCCAAAAGTGTGCAGGGGCGTTCCCAGGGAGAGGTGCGCGGCCACGGGGGCGAAGATATCCCGGCCATGAAAGGTGTGAGACAGGGATTCCCGAAAAAAACGGGAGTCTTCCAGGGAGACCAGGTCCAAGTCTTCGGCCTCCTGAAAAACCAGGTGAAACAACCCGTTGTCCGGCCCGACCCAGAATTGCTCCCGAGCTCTGGCTGCCATGGCGCGGCGGTTTGTGCCCACCCCTGGGTCCACCACTGCCAGGTGGATGGTCCCCGGGGGGAAGTAAGGCGCAGTTTCAGCCAGAAGAAAAGCCCCGGTAACGATATCCTGGGGCGGGACGTCATGGGTCAGGTCCACCAGGGTGACCTCGGGATTGAGGGAAAGGATGACCCCCTTCATGGTTGCCGCGTAGGGGTCGAGATTGCCGAAGTCGGAGAGCAGGGTGATGATGGCCCGGGGATGCATAATTAAAAAATAAGCCTGTCAGCAGGTGATTTATAACCGCCTCTGGTTACAGAGACATTATGTCCGGAAGGAGGCAATCCTGCAAAAAGAAAATGTGGAGAACGGCAGGGGCCGGGGCAGGTTGGCAACAGGAGGCGGGCGCTAAGACACGCCCGGTCACCAGTTTAAGACCTCTGCGAAAAGCATAGTTGTCATCCTGAGCGAAGCGAAGGATCTCGTATTGTCAAAGGGTCTGAGATTCTTCGGTCGCTTTCGCTCCCTCAGAATGACAGTTTTTGGGACTTTCGCAGAATTCTCAGTTTGTTAATCGCGGGCTAATCTGGCAAAGGTTGAAAAACTGAGCACTCATGCTGATTCAGGGAAACTCACCGGCAAGAGGGGCAATCCAAGTCCAGAGAGAGCCCCCGGCCAGGCGCTTAATTATCGGTGGGTATGCCGGTCAATTTGGCGTCCAGCGACCCCCGGATGCCCTCGGTGAGGCTCCAGTAAATCCGGTTTCTCTGACTCTTTAGGCGCTGATAGGCCTTGAGAATATCCAGAGTAAGGATGATCCGGGTGAGACTGCAGTTGAGTTCGCCGTACAGGTGCTGGCCGATGACTTCAAAGCCCAGAATACGGGTGTGAAACTTCAGGGGGGAATGGGGTTCCCCCTCGAAAACATCCGTGATGAAATGAGTGTAATTCCTTTCCACCACTTCCCGCACCGCCGCCCCCATGAGGCGGATGGCCACGAGGATCTTTTTGCGGTATTCGGGGAGAATCATGAAACGCCCGATTTCCACAAACTTCCCCGCGTTGGCCATTTTTTGCGGGTCAAAGCCTTTTTTGAAGGTGGCCTGGCACTCCGGGGGCAGCTCCAAAATGGGATCAAACAGCAACCGCAGCACACCGGCAGGATGATTGTTGACCTGGGCCAGAAACCAGGAGTACTTGCCATCAGAGTCTGCGGCTTGGGGAATCTCCTGGTCCACAGACTTGATCCAGTTTTTTTCCTCCCAGTAAACCTTTTCCACAACCTTTAAAGCCTTTTCTCTGGCCGCCTCATCCACAACTTTGCACACGGTGATCATAATGATGCGCCCTTTCTTGAGATATTCTCGAAAAACTGCTGTGCCATGGCGGGAGTCTTAGGAGCTGCATAGGGGTATGCTTTGCCGGAAAGCCGGGCCAACTCCTCCATAATGCGGTGAGTTACCCGGGCGTTCAGGAAAAGGTGCAATTTCCGGCGCTCCAGGGAGGAACAGCGCGTGTCCCGGGCTACGGCCTGATAAACCGCGCCCTCCTCGGGAAAGATCAGGGGTGAGCCGAATCTCAGGATGATGGGGCTGAAAAAGGGGATGCGTCCTTTGGTGATCCTTTGGGGGAAATCAATGCCCGCCGGCAGGACCGGCACGCCTGATTTGAGAACGATCTCCCCCACTCCTTTGCGTCCCCGCCTGAGACGATGGGGATCTTGGTTGCGGGTGCCCTCGGGGAAAATCCCCAAGTTTTGCCGGTTCTGCAACCGGTCTACGCAAGCCTGGCAGACGGCCTCCCCATCGGCCTTTTCCTGGTGCTTGTCAAGGACTGCAAACCTGGCGGTTTTTCTATATGTGTAAATGGGGTCAATTCTTTGCAGGAACCAGCGAAAAAAAGGGAGTCGGCCGAACATCCAGTCACTCACAAAGGCCAGCTTTTTTCCGGGTCTCGTGGTAAGCAAATAAGAAACCACCGGTAGAATTTCCCAATAGTTGTTATGATTAAAGACAAATATCACTGGATCAGGTGTTTTTATTAAGGTAGCTTCGTTGTCAATTTTCAGAAAACGTCCAAATAACATCATGACCGATCTCACCAAAAGTCGAGTTTGGGGATCGAGATGTGGTAAAGGCTGCAAAAAAGCCATGGTATTGTAAAGCAACTGTCCTTACTTTTTGTGGTGTTTTCTATGCTAAAATATCTTCATAAAAGTGAAGTTAATTTTTTGTTTTATCTTGATAAGCAACGCGAAGCTGAATACCTGCTTCTTTTTGTAGGGGCGGACCGGTGTGTTCGCCCTGAAATTAGGGGTGTAAACGAGGGGGTGCGCCTGCAGGAAGGCAAGTCTTACTTCTACGAACCCAACAGGGAATCTCGGTGAAAAGCGTCGTTGTCATCCTGAGCGCAGCGAAGGATCTCGTATTTTCCTATGGTTATGAGATTCTTCGGTCGCAGCGCTCCCTCAGCATGACAGGTTTGGGGACTTCGCAGAGGTGTTGACGCTAAAGCGTGGCTTTAGGTTTCCCAGGGATGGTGGGGGGAAAACCCTCTGGCGGGACAAAGAAACTCAGGCGGCCGGACGGGCGGGGCTGCTGCCGCAGCGCTGCAGCCAGCGGTAGAATCGTTCCCGGAAATAAATGAGAATGCCCCCGGCCAGGAGGGTAATGCCAAGAAGGATGAGAAAGGTCCAATAATGGCCCTGATAAACCTGCGCCCCTTGCAGCGTCAGCAGGAGGGTGGCGGGCATGCGGCCCACGGCCACCAGGACCACGAAGACCTTGAAGGGGATCTTGCTGAGTCCCAACAGGAAACTGAGATAATCTTTGGGAGCCCCGGGGAATAAATATAACAGGAAGGCCACCAGGGCCCCGTTCCGTTCGAAGAGGGCATCAAATTTTGCCAGCGATTCTGTGTGGAAAATCTTGTTAATAACCCGAGAGCCCAGCCAGCGGCTCACTCCGAAAGCCAGGCTGGAGCCCAGGGTGAGACCCACGGTGGAATACAAAAAGCCCGGCAGGACGCCAAACAGAAAGCCCCCCAAAAAACCCGTGGCCTCGCCGGGGATGGGGGCCACCACCACCTGCAAGGCCTGGATCAGGATGAAACCCAGGGGCGCCAGGGGACCCAGGGCGTCCAGCCAACCCCGGATTTTTTCCTTGTAAACTTCAAACCCGGCCCCGTTATGCCGCATGTCCCGGAGGAAATCCCAGCCCACATAACTGAGGACAACAAGCAGGATGGGCCAGATGAGCAGGAAAAGAATCAAGCCCACCCGGGGGAGAGACCACCGGGACTTATCTTGGGATGGAGGCTCTAAATTGGACAAGCCGGCTACCTTGACGGGTTCCCAGGGTTGGTCAGGGGGTGAGACGTCCCTGCAAAGAAAAGCACAGACATGGATGTTTGCCGTCTTTGCCGGGAAGACTTACTGCAGCGGCCCAGTGCTTTCTTCTTCATGAAATTTCAGCATTTCCGGGCGGTTGGTGCCGTCAATGAACCGGTTCCAGATGTCCCGCAAATCCTGGATGGCCTGTTTCACGTCCATCTCCATGCCCTGGGCCCGGAGCTGCCCCAGGGCGAAATACAGTTCGTTCAGCAGGCGGATCTGGGTGATGCCCACCACCTGTTCCAGGAGGTCCCCCTCCAGGCTTTCCAGGTTGATTTTTTCCAGTTCCGACAGTTCCCGCAAAATCTCCTGGGAGATGGTGGTGAGGAGGTCCTGGTAATATTGGGGGCCGGAGAGGTCGATTTTCCGCCCCCGGCTCATGACGATATAGGGACCTTGGGACTCTGTCATGCCGACTTATCTTTCAAATACTGGGTAATGGCCGCGTCATAGGCGCTGGTGAGCGCAAAGACCTTGCGGGCCAGCTGGAAACGGGTGGCCAGCGTGGTGGCGCCCTGGTGAGTTTTCATCTCCTGGATGATCCTGGGGTAATCCCCGGGGTCCACCACCACCGTCACCGCCTCGTAATTCTTGGCCGCGGCCCTAAGCAGGGTGGGTCCGCCGATGTCGATGTTCTCAATGGCGTCCGCCAGGGAGCAATCCGGCCGGGCCACGGCCTTTTCAAACTGGTAGAGGTTCACCACCACGAGGTCAATGGGCAAAATGCCGTGCTTGGCCATTTGCTCCCGGTGGCTCGGGAGGTCCCGGCGGCCTAAAATGCCCCCGTGGATCTTGGGGTGCAGGGTCTTGACCCGTCCATCCAGCATCTCCGGAAAACCGGTGAAGTCCGACACTTCCACCACGGGAACGCGGCTTTCCCGAAGTATTTTGGCGGTGCCGCCGGTGGAGAGGATCTCCACGCCGCGCTCGGCCAGAAACTCGCCGAATTCCACCAGCCCGCTTTTATCGGTAACGCTTAACAAAGCCCTGGTTATGGGCGCCATAGTCTGCCTCCTGGTGCGATGTTTTTTGAGGTGAGGACCGGGGGAGTGCAACTCCCCCGCCCTCCCCTCAAACTCCCCTCCCA
>JBAQHL010000604.1:0-7770 GCA_049288295.1 Desulfobaccales bacterium | reverse complement strand
TGAGGGAGGTGGTGAACTCCTCCACCGCTTTTTCGGTGGCCCCCTCAAAACGCCCGCCCCAGGGCTTGTCGCTCATGAAATAACCTTTCCTTTCCGCATCTTATTTGGTAAAGGACACCAATTCCTGCACGATTTCTTTATTTTCTTGGGGATGTTTAATTATCGTCTTGACATTGCCGACGCCGGGAGCAAACCAGAAGAGTGCTTCCTGCAAAGGGGTGTTGGGGTTCTTGGGGGCGAAATACAATCTTTTCACCACCAGACAGTCTTGAAACGCCCCCGCCGGCGTCTGGACGCTGCCCTTGGTGTCTATGACGGTGTCTTCCAGGATGAAGCCCTCTGCCTGTTGTTTCCAGGAGGCTCCCTGGTTAAGGGGGAATTTCAAAATATATTGCTTTTCGGGAAGAATTTTGGGGGCCGGGTCTTTAGCCCCCTGCCTGGCCAAAACGTGGAAACCCGTGGCATCCTGAAAAATAAATGACGTGCTCTCTTGTTTCAAGACCTGGGCGGGTTGATAAAAGGAAAAAACCTGGGGGACCACCCTGGTGCCGGATAGTTCCCTTGGGGCCAGGTTTTTCTTGATGGATTTTCCCGAGCCGATTTGGTTTTTGGACTTGAGATCGAAGAAATTATGCTGAAATTCCCACCTCATGCCTTCTGATAAAGGCACATAACTCTCGGGTGAAGCTCCCCAGGCCCATCCACTAAGACCCCAGATCAAAAGAAAAGCAAGAAAAGTTATTTTTTTCATCAGGTTACCTCTGTTATACGAGATCCTTCGCTTCGCTCAGGATGACGGATATCTGCGTCTTTGCGCCTTGGCGTGAGCTTAACTGGTTTCGCCTGCCTGAGTTTGTGGTGGCCCGCTATATTATGTCTTTCTTGATCTGCTCGTATTCCTGCCTGGTTATTTCTCCTCCGGCATAGCGCTTCTTCAAAATATCCAGGGCTGTATCTGCATTCCTGACGGATTGTGCTCCTTCAAACGGCTTGGCTCCCCTTCTTCCAAAAATCAAATAGAGGCAAAGGATCAGCGCCAGCAACACGACAACCGGCATGGCCACGGGGAAGACCCACATGGTCCCCCACCAGAAACAATCTTGCGGCATCATCCACCTCCTTGCTGTCTCCCTGCCTTTCCTTTACTGTCGCCGCCAGCGGGGACCGGCCAGGGTGTCGATGACCTCGATGCCGGCCTCCTCCAGTTCGCCCCGGATCTTGTCAGCGGCCCCCCAGTCTTTGCGCTGCCGGGCCGCCTCCCGCTCCGCCAGGCGTGTTTCGATGGCGGCGTCCTGGCTGGCCTCAGGAGGGTTCATGACTCCCAGGAGTTCGTCGATTTCCGCCAGGCGGATGAGCACCGCGTGGGCGGCCTTTTGCCCCAGGTTGCCCTTATCCAACTCGGCATTCAAGTCTCCCGCCAGACTGAAAAGCGCCGACAAAGCCCGGGAAATATTCAGGTCATCATCCAGGGCCTGGGCCACATCCCTTTTGACCTGAAAGAGCTTTTCCTCCACCCGCTGCAGGCCGGCGTCTTCCCCGGTGGTCACGGCATGGAGCCGCGTCAATAAGTGATCCAACCTCGCCCGGGCCTTGGCCGCAGCCTTCAGGCCGTCGTCGCTGAAGGACAGGGGTTTGCGGTAATGGGTGCCCAAAAGAAAAAACCGCACCTCCTCGCCTCTAAAACCCTGGTCCAGGAGGTCACGCACCGCCACCTTGCCGGCCTCTTTCAAGGGCCGATTTTCCCGCAGGACCCGCTCCCCGTGCAGCCAGAGACGGGCTAAAGGTTTGCCGGTGGCCGCCGTGAACAAGGCGTTTTCATTTTCTTCGTGGGGAAAAATGGAGGCGATGGACCCCACGTGAAAGTCGGCGGAGCCCCCCAACAGTTTCAGGGCCATGGCCGCACATTCCAGGTGCCAGCTGGGGCGGACCTGCCCCCAGGGTGTGGTGAAGTAAAGGCCTTTTTTCAGTTCCCCCAGCTTGGCCCGCTTCAGCAAGGTGAAATCCCGGGGATTTTCCTTGGCGTAGTCGTCCAGATCCACGGTTTTCCCCACCCGGATTTTGCTCAGGTCCACCATGGACAGGCGGCCGTAGTCCTTGAAGCGGGAAATGTCAAAGTAGACGGAGCGCAGTTTTTCATAGGCATAACCCCGCTCCAGAAGCCGCCGGGTGAGGGCCGTCATGTCGTCCACGTGTTCTGAAGCCAGGGGGAAAAGCCCGCCGTCGTCCACCCGCAGGGCTTTGAGGTCACGGAAGAACTCCTCCCGGAAGTGCCCGGTGAACGTGGCCAGGTCCTGGCCCGCGGCTTCGGCCCCGGCGATGGCCCGGTCGTCCAGGTCAATGAGGGTCACGAGCTTTCTTACCTTGAAGCCCCGGAATTTGAGGTAGCGCTCTAAGAGGTCGGCCAGCACCAGGCGCCGGGCCATGTCCAGAGAGATGTGGTCGTTCAGGGCCGGGCCGTCCACAAAGAGAGTGGCTTCTCCAGCCCGGATGGGCTCGAAGGCCTCCTTGGTCCGGGAAAGGCTGTTGTACACCAGGAGGGTGGGTATTTCCTTTTCGCTGAAAAGCTGGGTGGAGAGATAGCGCTCGCCGCCGTCCGGGGCAAGGGCCACAATGAGGCCCCCTTCCAGATCCCGGGCCATCCGCAGGGCCACGGCCACGGCCGCGCCGGAGCTCATGCCCAGGAAAAGCCCCTCCTCCCGGGCCAGACGCCGGGCGATGGCGAAGGCCTCCTCGTCTTCCACATTGACGATGTCGTCGGCAACTCCCTTGACGAAGACACCCGGCACATAGGACTCTTTTAAATTTTTCAGTCCCTGGATGGCATGCCCCAGGTAAGGCTCCACTCCCACCACCCTGATCTTGGGACTAAGCTCCTTTAAATAATGGGTTAATCCCATGAGAGTGCCGGTGGTGCCCATGGTGGCCACCACGTGAGTGACCCGGCCCTCGGTCTGCTCCCAGATTTCCCTGGCGGTGGTTTGATGGGAAGCGGGGTTGTGGCAGTTATTGAACTGGTCCACCAGGAAGTAGGCCTCGGGGTTTTCCCGGGCCATGCGGTACACTTCCTCGATGGCGCCGTCAGTGCCCAGGTGAGGCGGGGTGAGGAGAAGCTCAGCCCCCAGGGCCCGCAGGATGCGCTTGCGCTCCTCGGAGGCCGACTCGGACATGGCCAAAAGCAAGCGGTAGCCTTTGACGGCGCACACCAGGGCCAGGCCGATGCCGGTGTTGCCGCTGGTGGCTTCGATGACCGTCTTCCCCGGCACCAACTCCCCGGAGGCCTCGGCGGCCTCAATCATGGCCAGGGCCGGCCGGTCTTTCACCGAACCGCCGGGGTTGAAATATTCCAGCTTGACGTAAACTTCCACCTTGGGGTTGGTAGTAAATTTGTTCAGCCGCACGATGGGGGTCTCCCCCATCAACTCCAGGATGGAATTAGCTCGCCGTGTCATGGTATCAGTCCCTTAAATCAGGGGGTGCTGACCTGCACGAACCCGCCCCTCAGTTTTCTTGCAGTTCTCCTGCCAGGTATCGATTGACCAGGCTGATAAATTGCATGAGGAAGGCCTGGCGGTCTTCCGGGTTAGTTTCCAGTATCGTCATTAAGCGGTGGGTCAGGGCCAGGATAACCCAGCCGGCCTCCTGGGGTGAGATTTTTTCCTCATTAAAGCGCTCCAGGATGCTGTTGGCCAGTAAGCGGACGCGGTCTGTATATTCGGCGGAGTTTTGATCCATGATTTCTCAAATTCTGGTGACGGGATTAAGGGTCGATAATACCTCAGAAATATGGCTGAAGGTAACATATCTCCCGGTTAAAAGCAATCATGGAGCGCCTCCTGGAAGCCTCCCGCCAACCTTTTCTCCAAATCGGCCTGATGACAGAATAGGTCTATCCGTTGAACCTTAAACTTTCCGCAAAAGGTGGATGTGAGCCTGCGAGGCCCTCAAAAGATTATGAAGAGATTTGGTGGCACAGGTTTTGAACCTGTGCCTGGACGGGCTGGAAGCCCGTCCTACCGGCCCCCCAGGGTCTCTCCGGGAGCACAGGCATCTTGCCTGTGCCACAGGCGGGACGCCTGTGCTCCCGAGATATGGCTGGAAGCCCGTCCTACCGGTACCAGGTTAGTAAATGTAGGGCGGGCACTGCCCGCCAAATATGTGGTGGCGAACCCACCCTGCATGATCTAAAAGCCCACGAGGGTTTGTGAACTTTGAACTTTTCGAAACAGGCGCTTAATATTTTTATACAATTAGTCGATAATGAACGCAGAACATGACGGTGGAGGGATATCGCTTTGAAAGGCCTGATTTTAAGCGGCGGCAAGGGGACGAGGCTCAGGCCCCTGACCCACACGGCCGCCAAGCAGCTGGTGCCGGTGGCCAACAAACCCATCTTGTTTTATGTCATCGAAAACCTGGCCCGGGCGGGAGTCACGGACCTGGGGGTCATCATCAGCCCGGAAACCGGGGACCTGATCAAAGAGGCCGCGGGAGATGGCAGCCGCTTCGGCGTCGCCATCACCTATATCCCCCAGGACCAGCCCGCTGGTCTGGCCCATGCGGTGAAAACGGCCCGGGGGTTCCTGCAGGATGCCCCGTTTGTCATGTACCTGGGGGACAACCTCATCAGCAGCAGCATCACCTCCTTTCTCCAGGACTTTCAGGCGGGAAACCTGGACGCTCTCATTCTCCTCAAAGAAGTGGACAACCCCAGCCAGTTCGGCATTGCCGAACTAAACGGCCAGGGGAACCTGGTGCGCCTGGTGGAAAAGCCCCAAAATCCCCCCACCAACCTGGCCCTGGTGGGGTTGTACTTTTTCAGCCCGGCCGTGCACCCGGCCATCGATGTTTTACAGCCTTCCTGGCGGGGGGAACTGGAAATTACCGACGCCATCCAGGGACTCCTGACCACGGGAAAAAAGGTGGACTGGCGCCGCCTCGAGGGCTGGTGGCTGGACACCGGCAAAAAGGACGACCTCCTCACCGCCAACACCCAGGTGCTGGATGAATGGTGCCTCCGGGAAATTTTGGGGGAGGTGGACGCGGCC
Organism: Desulfobaccales bacterium; assembly: GCA_049288295.1. Taxonomy (GTDB): domain Bacteria; phylum Desulfobacterota; class Desulfobaccia; order Desulfobaccales; family 0-14-0-80-60-11; genus JBGSLA01. Next base: position 2,725 of record JBAQHL010000604.1, on the reverse strand, counting down.
AGCCAGGTCAGCGGCCGGGTGGCCATCGGCAGGGGCACCCAGGTGGTGCGCTCCACCATCCGTGGGCCTGCGGTTATCGGGGAAGGCTGCCTTATCCAGGACAGTTTCATCGGGCCCTTTACCAGCGTCGGCGACCGCTCCCGGGTGGAAAACTCCGTTATCGAGCACTCGGTGCTTCTAACCGGGGTCACCCTCTCCCAGGTGGACCGCCTGGAGGACAGCCTGCTGGGGCGCAACGCCAGGGTAGCCCGCCACAACCGCCACCGCTCCCTGCAGCTCCTCCTGGGGGACGACACCGTGGTGGAGTTTTAAGGAAACCGGTTAGGATTTTCATGCCCACTGCCGCACCTCTTAAGACCATCAAGCAGCTCATCGGGCAGACGCCCCTGATCATCGACCCTGACCGGGATGCCCCGGCCTTTCAAAATGCCCTGGCTTCCCTGTCCACGGAGAAGCTCCAATCCTATTACCGGGGATTATTCAGCGATGATCGCCGCCGCTTCCATTATGTCGCCAATATCTGCCTGGGATTCGAAAGCTGGAGCCGCCTGTACCAGGAATTGGTGGTGCTGGAAACCCAGGCCCGCCTCACGGACCGCATTGAGGATGCCTTTGCCCAGCGGGCCGAGGAGTTGCGCCGCCGGGAAGAGGGTTTGCAGGCCGAACGGGGCAGCCTGGAAGTGGATCTCATGCGCCTGGATGGGGAAAACCAAGCCCTCCGGAAGCAGAACCTCGAGCTGCAAAAGGAGCTCGCCACCCAGCAGGAAACCTGTCAGGCCCTCAAGCGTCAACAGCAGCAGCTCTTAGCCCTTGTAGAGCGTTATAAAGCCCTCCTCCAGGAATTCAAAAGCTTCATACCCCCCAGTGCCTCCCCCAAGTGAATCGGTAATCAATATCTATAACCAAGTATTGAAACTCAGTGTTAAAAATTTTAAACAAAAACGAGAGAACTGTTTTGATAACCTTATTAAATTATTTATAAAATATGCATTGCGGATAATGGTATGATACTTGCTCTCCATATTGACAAGATTATGTGAGAGGTTCTACCATGGGTCGCCATACTGATGTTAATCATGCCAACACCCAACTGGAGCGGGCCCGGGAATTATTGGCCGAAGGCCAACATCAGGAGGCTCTTGTCCTGGCTCTTGACGCCCTGCAGACTGTTCTTCACAACTTGCGAGAATCATTAGTGAATTTTCAGAAAAACCTGGCCCAGGTCCAGGAAACCAAGGGTGAAGTCGAGCTTAGCCAGCAAGAACTTGAGTCTCTGGCCTTTAGCCTCCAGAAAAAATCCCGGGTATATCATTAACAACTCTTCCCCCTGGGTAATTCAGCACGGGTCCCTGATCTCCCCGGGTCACCCTTGCTACCCTTTTGTTTAAGGACTTTCCCTCCTCAAATTCAGCCCGTCCACACCACGCGCAAATTCCATTGAGTCACTATACCCCATATCAAGGGAGGCCTGATCCTGGCGGGCTCATTTGCTTTTCCCCGTGAAATCTGGTAACAATCATACTGTTGAGTTTATCTCGCGCCCCCAGGTGACCGTGTTTGCCGCCCGATCTTGACCGCTTGCGCATAGACCGCTCTTCCGGCGGATTCCAGCCCACCGGCTCCCGCCGGCTGGGTTTGATTCTGGTCCTGGTCAGCCTGGCCCTGGCTGCGGTGGCGGCCCTTTATTTGTGGGGCCCCCTGAGCCCGGCCCAGGAAGTGGCCGTAACCGTGGTGGCCAAAGTCTATCCCGCCCAGGCCTACACTGCGCTGAATGCCAGCGGCTACGTGGTGGCCCAGCGCAAGGCGGCCGTATCCTCCAAAAGCACGGGCCGCCTGGCCCACCTGGCGGTGGAAGAGGGGAGCCGGGTCAAAAAAGGCCAGATTATGGCCAGCCTGGAGAACGAAGACCTGGTCGCGGTCAGGGACCAGGCCGGGGCCCAGGTTAAGGAGGCGGAGGCCGGCCTGGTCACGGCCCAGGCGGAACTCACCGATGCGCAATTGCAATATCAGCGGTTTAAAACCCTGGTGGGACAGGACCTCGTTTCCCGCCAGGATTTCGACATTGCCGACGCCCGCCTGAAAAAGGCCAGGGCTGGGGTGGCCAGCGCCCAGGCCCGCATCCGCACCGCCCAGGCTGCTCTGGCGGAGACCCAGGCCGCTTTGGGATATTCCTACATTCGCAGCCCCTTCAACGGCGTGGTGACCACTAAAAACGCTGATGTGGGGGAAGTGGTGGCCCCTTTCGGCGCCGCGGCCAACGCCCGGGCGGCGGTGGTCACCATGGCGGACCTGGACTCCCTGATGGTGGAAGCTGACGTGGCCGAGTCCAACCTGGACAAGGTCTATCGGGGCCAGCCCTGCGAGATCAGCCTGGATGCCATCCCCGACCGGCGCTTCCGGGGGGATGTCCACATGATCGTGCCCACCGCCGATCGGGCCAAAGCCACCGTCCTCACCAAGGTGAAATTCCTGGAAAAAGATGACCGCATCCTCCCGGAAATGAGCGCCAAGGTGGCATTTCTCTCCCGTCCCTTAGGCGAGGGCGAAAACCAACCCCGCCTGGCCGTGTCCAAGGCCGCCCTGGTGGAGAGAAAAGGCCGCACCGTGGCCTTCGTCCTCGAGGGCAATCAGGTTAAGGAGACCAAGGTGACCGCCGGCCCGGCCCTGGGGGAATTGATGGAAATCGCCGCCGGCCTCAAGGAAGGGGACCGGGTGGTGGTGAACC
>JBAQHL010000603.1:0-7386 GCA_049288295.1 Desulfobaccales bacterium | reverse complement strand
GGGTGGGGGAGCCACTCTCCCCCAGCCCTCCCCTCAATAACTTCAATAAAAATCACGCCGCCTGGGGTGGGGGGGGCAGGTGGATATAGGTGCACATGCCTTTGGCCACCAGGCGGTCGCCCTGGGTCACTTCCACCTCTCCCAGGGACAGGGTGCGGCCCCGCTTGCGGATATGGGCCTGGGCCTCGATTATTCCGTGCTGGGCCGGGGCCAGGAAGTTTATTTTCATTTCCACGGTGCTGATCATTTCCCCTTCAGGCACCAAAGAAAAAAGGGCGTAGGCCACAGCCTCGTCAGCCAGGGCGGCGATGACCCCGCCCTGGAGGAACCCCTGGGAGTTGTGAAAATCCGGGCGTATCTCCAGGGTGAAGCGGGCGTAGCCTTCCCCCAATTCCGGAACCCTGACGCCCAAAAACAGAACAAAAGGATTGTGGGCCAGGCGCTCCCTGAGACCGGCCTCAACCTCCGCGGCTAACGGCTTAACCTCCCGTTTCATTTCCACCCGCTCGTTATAACATGGTGACCCGTTAAGGTTTTGGCAAGATGAGGGACTGAATTTCTCCAGAACACTTCTTCAAAATTTATAAAATCCCAAGTTGTTCAGGACTTCACAATGATCTGCCTGGATAAGGGCCATGTCTTCCAGGCGCACGCCTCCCCAACCGGAAAGGTAAATGCCCGGTTCCACGGTGACGATGCTCCCGGCCTGCAAAACGGTGCTCCGCTCCTTTATGGGGCTTAAGCTGGGGGCCTCGTGCACTGCCAGGCCCACGCCGTGCCCCAGGGAGTGCCCGAAGGCCTCGCCGTAGCCGGCTTGTTTAATAATATCCCGGGCCAGGGCATCGCCGGCGGCGCTTTCCATGCCGGCCTGGAGCCCGGCTTCGGCCCGGGCCTGAGCCTGGCGCACCAGGACATAGATTTCCCGGAAGCGCTCCGTGGGCTCCCCCAGGATGACGGTGCGGGTGAGGTCCGCACAATAGCCCGAGACCCTGGCTCCCATGTCTATGATTATGGGCTCCCCTTCTTTAATGCGGTAGTCGCCGGGGTGGTGGTGGGGCCGGGCGCTGTTGGCTCCCGCCGCCACGATGGGGGGAAAGGCCAGGACCGCGGCCCCTTCGTCCCGCAAACGACGCTCAATTTCCCAGGCCACCCGGCGCTCACTTAGGCCGGGGCACAAAAGCCCCGCCACCTCGCTGAACACTTCTTCGGTGAGAGCCAGGGCCTGGCGCACCAGGGCCGCCTCCTCCCTGGTTTTTACCTCCCTCAGACCCTCCACCAGCCCTTCGGTGGGAACCCATTCCACCTGCAGACCGGCCTCGGTGGCGGTCTGGGTGAGGCGTTGGTATGGCCCGACAGCCAGGTAGGAAGTTTCAAAGCCCAGGCGGGAAACGCCGAAAACCTTTAATTGTTCGGCCAGGAGCACGCCCAGTCCGGCCTGGTAAATGAGAACCTCGTATGCCGATTCCGACACCTCGGCCTGGGCCCATTCCACATAGCGAAAATCGGTGAACAGCAAGGCCGCGTCCCGGGTGATCAATAGAGAGCCGCAGGACTCGTGGATGAGTTCCTCCCGGGCGGTAAAGCCGCTGAGATAGCGGCGGTTGTCGGGGCCGGAAATCAACAGCCCGTCCAGATCATGGGCTGCCAGGATCTCCCTCAGGGCCGTCAGCCTGGTTTGGGCGGCAGAATTGACCATAGGATGCATTGTGGAAAAATCCCCCATTAAAATCAAGCTGTCGGCTTGTTTTTTTCCTTAAAGAAAATATCACGCTATTTCGAAAAGGGAATAGAGGTGGGAGAAGAACGTCATCCTGGAGAGACTTCTATCTATGGAAAAATTCATCGACTATCGTATGAAGGTCCTGGTGGTGGACGATTTTGCCACTATGCGCAAAATTGTTCGAAATATTTTGAAGCAGATCGGCTTTGATGACATCACCGAGGCGGAAGACGGCACCGGCGCCCTGCGCACCATAAAAAATGAGACCATAGGCTTGGTGGTCACGGATTGGAACATGCCCAACATGAGCGGGCTTGAGCTGTTAAAAAAGATCCGCCAGAACCCCGAAACCGCCCAAATCCCCGTTTTGATGGTCACCGCCGAAGGTCTCAAGGAAAACATCATGGATGCGGTGAAGGCCGGAGTGAACAACTACGTGGTGAAACCATTTACTGCTGAGGTTCTTCAAGAAAAGATTGAAACCATTTTCAGGAAACAGGCCAGCGCCTGACGGGCCTTAATCCCTCAACCGGGAGAATTTCATTAACAGACATGTCTTCGGTATCTGAAAATTTACAAGCCCTCCTGGAACAATTGGCCCTCAAGGTGGTGATGCTCGAGGAGGACGATATCCAGGGTCTTGGGGGGTTCCTCGTCCAATTGGAGGAGCTGCAGACCCAGGTGTCCCAGGTTCAGGAATTAACGCCGCTCTTCCAGCACATGACCGAGGTGGGGCGCCGGCTGGCGCTGCAGGAGATGGAGGCTGCCACCCGGGCCCTGGAGCTTTTAGGCCAGGGGGTGGCTCTGCTGCAGAAGTGGAACCGGGACCAGGAGTGGCCGCCAGCCGGTGAAGATTGGGACCATTACCGGCAACTCCTGCAGGAGCTCAGCCTGGAGGAGGGCGAACCAACGCCCGCCGCTCCGGCCGCAAATCCTGAGACCCGGGTTTGGGATGATCCGGAATTGGTGGCCAACTTTCTGCCGGAGGCCCAGGAACACCTGGAGGGCATCGAAACCCGCCTGGTCTATCTGGAACAGCATCCCTACGACCTGGAGGCGATTAACGCCATTTTCCGGCCTTTCCACACCTTGAAGGGGGTGGCCGGCTTCCTCAATCTGGCCCAGATCCAGGAATTAAGCCATGAAGTGGAGTGGCTCCTGGACCGGGTGCGGGATGGCCAGGTCATGGTCTCCGCCGAACTGGTGAACCTGATACTTGAGGCGGTGGATTTGTTGAAGGCCATGCTTGCCGACCTTCAGGGGGCGTTGGGGGAAGGCCTCGCCCTGGCCGTCTTCAATCTTGCCCCCATCAAAGGCAAAATCAGCCAGGTTGAAGCCACTTCTTCGGTTCAGACCCCGCGGCTGGGAGAAATCCTGGTGGAGCAGCAGGGACTGCCGCCGGAGGAGTTAAGCGAGGCCCTGGAGCGCCAAAAAGGCTTGGAATCCTCCATGCCTCTGGGAGAAATGCTGGTCCAGGAAGGCAAGGTGGCCCCCCAGAAGGTGGCCGAAGCCCTGGTTAAACAAATGACCTCTGCCGGCCCGGCGGTGGAGACGGCAGCTCCCGAAACCTTGAAGGTGAGCCTCTCCAAAGTGGACAACCTGGTAGATCTCATGGGGGAGCTGGTCATTGTCCAGAGCCAGGTGCGCCAGAACCGGAAAATCGGGGAACTGGCCGACCAGAAGCTCGAGCGGGACCTGGGGCACATGGGCCGCATTACCTCAGAATTGCAAAAGATTTCCATGTCCATGCGCATGGTCCCCATCGGCGCCACTTTCCGCAAGATGGTGCGCCTGGTCCGGGACCTGTCCCACAAAATGGGGAAAGATATCGACCTTCGCCTGGAAGGGGAGGACACCGAAATCGACCGCAGTATGGTGGAGGCCATCTATGATCCCCTGGTGCACCTGGTGCGCAACTCTGTGGATCACGGGCTGGAAACCGGGTCAGAGCGCCAGGCCGGCGGCAAGCCCCCCGGCGGCCGCCTGTCCCTTAGGGCCTTTCACCAGGGGGGCGATATCATCATCGAAATAGAAGATGACGGCAAAGGGCTCAACCGGGAGGCCATCCTGGCCAAGGCCGTCGAACGGGGTCTCATTCCTCCCGGGCAAACCTTAAGCCCGGAAAAAATCGACCACCTCATCTTTGAGCCCGGCTTCAGCACAGCCGCCGCGGTGACTGAGATTTCAGGTCGCGGCGTGGGTCTGGATGTGGTGAAGCAGACCATCACCAGCCTTAGAGGCAAAATTGATATTCATTCCAGGGCCGGGGAGGGCTGCCGCTTTCTCCTGCGCCTCCCCCTGACCCTGGCGATCATCGACGGCATGGTGGTGCGGGTGGGGGCCGAGCGCTATATCCTGCCCACCATCGGCGTGCGGGAAACCCTGCGCCCCAGCCCCCAAGACTATTTCACCGTAAAGGGGGAAGGGGAGATCATCCGGGTGCGTGAGCAGCTCATGCCCCTGGTGCGCCTGCACCGGCTCTTCGGGACAGGCAACCTGGACGTGGTCCCTTCCGAAGCCCTGGTGTTGGTAGTGGAACACGAAGGAGGCAAGCGGGCCCTGCTGGTGGACGACATCCTGGGCAAGCAGGAAATTGTCATCAAGTCCCTGGGGCATTTTTTTAAAGACCTGGACGGGTTGGCCGGCGGCACCATCCTGGGAGACGGCCGGGTGGGCCTGATCCTGGACCTGGCGGGGCTGTTCCGCCTGAAAGACGGCGCCATCTGAGCTCCTCGAGGAACTTCCTCAGCCACCGCCGCCCTGGGGATAAGCTCTGGGAGCGGTTTTTACGCTAACCAGAAAAACGGAAGGAGGCACAAGTATGAAAATCTTCAACTCTGATATCCGTACCAAGATTATAGGCATTTTTGTAATCTTCGTTCTTTTGTTTATGGCCTTTGTTTTCCTGTGGGTGCTTCCCCGGACCAACCAGGTCGTCATGAAGCAAAAGCAGGACCAACTGCAGTTTCTGGTGCAGAACGTCATAAGTCTCCTCAAGGACTACCACAACGATGAGCAACAAGGAAAACTGACCCGTGAGGAGGCCCAACAGCGGGCCTTAAAGCGTATCAAGGACCTGCGCTTCGGCCATGAAGGCAAGGACTATTTCTGGGTCAACGATTTTGGTCCCAAAATGGTGATGCATCCTTTCCGGCCCGATTTGGACGGGAAGGATTTGAGTGATTTCAAAGACCCTCAAAACAAGGCCTTATTTGTGGAATTTGTCCGGACCTGCCGGGATAAAGGTTCCGGCTTCGTAGATTACATGTGGCAGTGGAAAGACGATAAAAGCCGCATTGTTCCCAAACTTTCCTACGTCCAGGCCTTTAGTCCCTGGGGCTGGATTGTAGGCACCGGGGTCTATATCAATGATGTCAAGGAAGAACTGGGGAGCCTGCGAAATTCGTTTTTCCTGGCCGTTATCCCTCTGGTGTTGGTGATTATGGGCCTGTTGATCATTCCCCTGCGCCATCTGGGCCGCCTGAATTTGGTGGCATCAGGATTGTCTGAGGCCTCTTCTGAAGTGAACAGCGCCGCCGGACGCATCACCGGAGTGTCCCAATCCCTGTCCCAGGGTGCTTCCGAACAAGCCGCCTCCTTGGAGGAGACCTCGGCCTCCCTGGAGGAATTGGCCTCCATGACCCGTGGCAATGCCGACCATGCCCGCCAGGCGGATGTTCTTATGGGAGACATGGCCAAGGTGATGGACCATGCCAACAATTCCATGGGCGGCCTTACCCAATCAATGCGGGAGGTGTCGGCGGCCAGCGAGGAGACTGCCAAGATTATCAAGACCATTGATGAAATCGCCTTCCAGACGAATCTTCTGGCCCTCAATGCCGCCGTGGAAGCAGCCCGGGCCGGGGAGGCCGGCGCCGGCTTTGCGGTGGTGGCTGACGAAGTCCGGGCCCTGGCCATGCGGGCCGCAGAAGCCGCCAAAAATACCGCCGTTATGATTGAAGGCACGGTGGACAAGGTCAGGGATGGTTCGGACCTGGTCGCCAAGACCGCCGAGGCCTTTTCCCAGGTGGCGGGGAGCACCGGCAAGGTGAAGGAACTGGTGGCGGAAATCGCGGCAGCCAGCAGCGAACAGGCCCAGGGAGTGGATCAAATTAACAGAGCTGTGTCCGAGATGAACACCGTCACCCAACAGAACGCGGCCAGCGCCGAGGAGAGCGCCAGTGCCGCGGAACAGCTCACCGCCCAGTCTGAAACGATGAAAGGGGTGGTTTGGGAACTGATGACCATCGTGGGAGGTAGGTCTCAGAGGAGCAACGGGCTCCATTTAGCCCCGCTCCGGCCCCGTCTGGCTTCGGGGCACCAGACTCGGGGACGGGGCAAAACTCAGGCCGGCTCCATTGCTCCCGAGCAGGTGATCCCTCTTGAGGAGGATAATTTTAAGGATTTTTAATCTGCACTCCGATACATCTGACAGGGTTTGACTGGAGGGGGGAGTATGGGTTTATGATCCCGGCCCCCGGAAAAGCAGAATAAAAGGAGATTGGACATGGGTCAGGCGGCTCGTGCTTTAGATCAGGAAACCCAGGCCCTCCACGACCTGGAGGGCAAGTATCTTACCTTTACCCTGGCCAATGAGGATTTTGGACTGGAAATCCTGAAAGTTCGGGAAATCATCGGCATGCTGGATATAACCGCCATCCCCCAAACCCCGTCTTTCATCAAAGGGGTCATTAATCTCCGAGGCAGGGTGATTCCGGTCATCGATCTGAGACTCAAGTTCGGTCTCCCACCCGTAGAATACGGAGAGCGCACCTGTATCATCGTGGCGGAGGTAAAAACCGAAATGGGCGCAGTGCAAATGGGGGTGGTGGTGGACACGGTGTCAGAAGTGGTCAATGTCAACGGCTCAGACATCGAACCGTCCCCTTCCTTTGGCGCCCGTCTCGACACCCGTTATATCCTGGGCCTCGCCAAGGCCCGGGGGACCATTAAGATCCTCCTCGACATAGACCGGGTCATGGAAACCCGGGAATTATCCGTCCTTGAGGGGCTGGGAGACTAAGGGGAAGGTGGGTCAGGCTGTGGTTCATAACCCGAGCGGTACAGCCCGAGTGGCGGAGAAACCGGTGGCGGCCTTGAAGCCGGGGGCCTTTGGACTGCACCCGGAACTTACTGACAGCGATTTCTTCCGGTTTTGTCAGCTCGTGCACCAGCACGCCGGCATCCACTTGACGGCCCAAAAGAAAGAGTTGGTAAGGGCCCGCCTCATGAAGATCCTCCGGCAGCGGGGGCTGAAAAGTTTCCAGGAGTACCATGAACGGGTGATGAATGATACTACCGGAGTGGAGCTCACCTGTCTGCTGGACGCCATTTCCACCAACCAGACAGCCTTTTGGAGGGAGCCCAAGCACTTTCAGTTTATAGCCGCTGAGGTTCTGCCGGCGTGGCCTGCCGAGCGCTGCCGTCCCCTGCGGGGGAACATTTGGAGCGCCGGTTGCTCCAGCGGCGAGGAACCCTACACCCTGGCCATTATCATGATGGCAACCTTTCCCGGGGAGGACTTATCCCAGGTAAGGATTTTCGCCTCCGACCTGAACACCCAGGTATTGGCCCAGGCTGAGCAGGGCATCTATCCCGTTTCCAGGGTGGAACCCCTCCCAGCCGACTGGCGCCGGCGTTTCTTCCAAATGGGTGTCAAGGAAAGG
>JBAQHL010000602.1:0-4267 GCA_049288295.1 Desulfobaccales bacterium | reverse complement strand
ATGCATACCCTTTGACATTACACCAACTTAGTGTATACTATCAAAATTAAGGTCCGCCGATGCGGGATCCCAACGAAAGCTGACCAATCCGCTCCTTCAAAAAAGCTTCCCTAAGACCTCGCCGCTGGAAATCCTAAGTCCGTCATAAGCTGGGGTAAATCCGTGCCTTGTCCTCATTCACATCAAGAGGGCTACTGCTACGCTGGCCCCAATAATCCTGGGGTGCAGCTGTCTTGCTTACCCCAGAAACAATTTTTATGAATAAAACTAAGAGCCACAACAGCTCTAACAGATAACAACAAGGAGTTTATGGAATTGAACACATTTGGTTTTCACCACAAGGTCGCGGACGGCGTTACCGCGGCACGCTATATCACGCCTACCCCGATACAGGCCAAGGCAATCCCGCTTATCATGCAGGGGCACGACATCGTGGGCCTTGCCCATACCGGCACCGGGAAGACCGCAGCCTTCGTGCTGCCAATCCTCCACCGCCTGATGCAAGCCGGACGCAGGCGCGTCAGGGCCCTGGTCATTGCCCCCACCCGTGAACTGGCCGAGCAGATCCACGAGGAATTTGGCAGACTGGGACGCCGGACCGGACTCAAGAGCGTTACCATTTATGGAGGAGTTGGCTTCAATCCTCAGGTGGACAAGCTGAAACGCGGCGCCGAGATTGTAGTTGCCTGTCCCGGCCGCTTGCTTGACCACATCAATCAAGGCACCATTGATCTGTCGTCTCTGGAAGTGCTCGTTCTCGACGAGTCGGACCGGATGTTCGATATGGGATTTCTGCCCGATATAAGAAAGATCATCAGGCACGTACCGGCAAAGCGACAGACGCTTTTGTTCTCGGCAACCATGCCTGAAGATATTCTTCGTCTGACCCACGAAATACTGCAGGCACCCATTAAGGTTCAGGTTAATGTGACCGGACCGCCAAGCAGTGTCTCGCATATGCTCTATCCGGTCGATCAGCACCTCAAAACCCCGCTGCTCCTCGAACTGTTGCGCCATACCGATACTGAGTCGGTTCTGATCTTTACGCGTACCAAACATCGGGCCAAGCGCCTGGGGGAACAACTGGAAAAGGCCGGCTACCGGGCTGCATCGTTGCAGGGCAATCTCTCACAGGCGCGGCGGCAGGGTGTGATGAACGGCTTCCGCAATGGCACCTTTCAGATCCTGGTGGCGACTGACGTTGCCGCACGCGGGATCGATGTCACCCAAATTTCTCATGTGATCAATTACGACATGCCGGATACTGCTGATGCCTATACGCACCGGATCGGACGTACCGGCCGCTTTGATAAGACCGGTGATGCCTTCACTTTTATTACCTCTGAAGATGAGGCTATGGTTCGCAGCATCGAGCGTGTCCTCCACGCCAGGATAAAGCGGTGCACCTTGAGCGGTTTTGATTACAAAAAAGCGGCATCGTCGCGCGATATCGAGTCCGCGCGTCCGGCAAGTAAACCTCAACGCCGCGGTGAACAGAAAAAATCCGCACCATTCAAAGCGTATAGTGAAGGTCCACAGGTTTTTGGACAAAGATAAAGGCTAACCCCTGAGATTGTTCCCGACGATATTGGGCCGGGCGGTTGTAACCGTAGCGCTGATCGGCGCGCCATACCATTGCCTTCGAGAAGGCATGATGTGAGATTTGGTCCCAATTTGACGAAAAGATTGGTTATCCAGGTTGGATCAGGGATGGCGATACCAGCTCTATAAAGATAGGGCCAATCGGCCTCGATAATTAGGGCGTGAGGGCGGGAAAGCGAAGCGCATCCCGCCCTCAGGCGCTCGGCCCCAACGAAAGGCGGGCACGGAGGCCCGCCCTGCATTTACTCTCGTCCCACCCCATATCTCGGGAGCACAGGCAAGATGCCTGTGCTCCCGGAGAGACGTGGGGGTTACGGTAGGACGGGCTTCCAGCCCGTCCAGGCACGGGCAGGATGCCCGTGCTACCGCGATAAATAAATTGAGGCCTGTGCGCAGGGCGGGAAAGCGGGAGCGCCTCCCGCCTTCACGTATTCGGCCCAAACCAAAGGCGGGCCCGGAGGCCCGCCCTAGATTTACTTATCAAAAGCCAATCTGTCTCTCTATTCTGCTGTGATATCCATTATTCCTAATAAACGATAAACGAAAACTTAAAACCGCAAAAGTTTTACCGCCCTGCCTCCTTTTTCTTCGGGGTTCCCTTGTCCGCCGCAGGTTTGGCAGGTTGGGCCTCAGTTTTCGGTTTCTTTGCCTGGGTCTGGGCCACCTGGTGAGGTTCCGGCGTGGTCGAGGTTACCTGGCGGCAAATGGCAAAGTATTGTCCTTCGCTATCCTTGCCTTCTTTTAAGACTACCTTGTCTCCCTGCTTTTGCATCTGGGCCGCCCGGGTGCGGGCCTGGGCCGCGTCCCGGTACTTGGCGACCACAATTTGAGAGGTCGTGGCCCGAACCGGAGCCGCGGGCTCCTTATCGCCGCTCTTTTTGGTCTTATCACCCGCCTGGGCCTTCCTGGTGGCCGTCAGATCAAGGCTGTTTTGAAACTTCAGCTGTTTGGCCACTTCCTGGCGGATTTTGTCAAGCTTATCCTCTTTGGCTTTGACTTCCGTTTTGGCCGGTTTTTTCTTGTCTATAACGACTGGAGGAGCCGGCGCGGCAATGGAGCCTTTTACCGGCGCCGAGGGAGGGGCCGGGGCCGCAACGTTGGCCTGGGGAGAGGGCTGGGTCGGCTTGGCTGCCGGAGGCAGTTCCTGGGGAGCTGGACTGGAAAGGGCAACCACCGGCGTCGCTGGCGGCGCGGGAGGCTGATGCCAGATCTGGCCGGTTTTGCCGCTGTCAGGACCGAGGAGGCCCCAGTTGTGCATCACCCGATAAATGTCACCCCGGCCGGCCAAAGTCCCCACAGCAAAGCTCATCATGACCAGTCCGGCCACCCCCAGGCCGGTGAAGATAAGCTCCTTTATGCCCAAGCGCACTTGCCAATCGCTTGCCTGTTTGCCCTTCTTCCCCCGGCTCCCCGCCATGGCTCTCCCCCCAGATAAGCCTGAAAACCTACATACTCTCCGGCCCGGTGACGCCGAGAATGCCCAAGCCGTGGGCCAGGACGGTTTTTACCCCCAAAACCAGCCAGAGGCGGGCCTGGGTCAGGTCGGCGTCCTCAGAAATAAATCTGTGCTTATAGTAATAACTATGCAACTGGGAAGCCAGCTCCGTCAAGCAATAAGTGATGCGATGCGGTTCCAACTGGCGGGCGGCGCCCTCCACCAGGCCGGGGTAGTTGGCCAGCATCTTGAGAAGATCCATCTCCTCGGGGAGAGACAAGAGCGGCAGCAGGGCGGGGTCAAGGGACGGGGTGATGCCCTGGGCCTCGGCCTGGCGGATGACGCTAGCCAGGCGGGCATGGGCGTACTGCACGTAATATACGGGATTCTCTGAGTTTTGCTGCTTGACCAGCTCCAGATCAAAATCCAGGTGCGCGTCGGCCCGCCGGGTCAGAAACATGAAGCGGGCCGCATCCTTGCCCACTTCGTCCAGCACTTCCCGCAAGGTTACAAACGTCCCCCCCCGGGTGGTCATGGCCAGGGGCTCGCCGTGGCGCAGCAGGGAAACCAGCTGCACCAGGATAATCTTCAGGCGGTCTTTGAAACCCAGGGCCTCGGCCGCGGCCATGATCCGGGGCACATAGCCGTGGTGGTCCGCCCCCCAGAGGTCTACCATGAGGTCGTAGCCCTGGCTAAACTTGTGCAAGTGATAGGCCACATCCGCAGCGAAATAGGTGGTGGCGCCGCTGCTGCGCCTGAGCACCCGGTCTTTTTCGTCGCCGAAACTTGTGGCTTGAAACCACAGGGCGCCATCCTTTTCATAGAGATGGCCTTTTTCGGTGAGAGCAGCAAAGCCGTCCTCCACCAGATTTTGCCGGTGCAGATTGGTTTCACTGAACCAGGTGTCAAAGGTTACGCCAAAATCTTCCAGGTCCTGCTTGATGCCCTTGAGGATTTCAGCGGCGGCGTAGGCCCCCAGCACGTGAAAATCATACTCCCGGGGCGGAGACGCAGGAGGTATGCCATGCCCCGCCAGGTAATCCCGGGCCATGTCCTTGAGGTAGTCCCCCTGATAGCCGTCTTCGGGGAAGGACACGACCTCTCCCTGGAGCTCCAGCAGCCGGTAATAGAGGGACCTGCCCAGGGTTAAAATCTGGGTGCCCACGTCGTTAATGTAGTATTCCCGCGCCACCTGATAGCCGGCGGCGGCCAGAAGCCGGGCCAGGGCGT